>NZ_QQSV01000005.1 GCF_003351145.1 Meiothermus sp. QL-1
AGGGTCAGGTAGGGCATCACGAAGGCCCACTCCTCATCGCTCACATCCGAGGGGTACGGTCTACGCTTCATGTTATAAACATAACTGTCCTTCTTCGTTTCGAATAGGTTCTTACCAGCCTCTAGGCTACAATCAGAAGCATGGTGGAAGTCCCCCCTTTTCTGCGCGGCGACATCGAGGGCGTGCACGGCCTGGTCTCGGTTTGGATGAGAAACCTGGAGGAGGTCGAGGAGATCGTACAGAAGTGGGCCAGCGACCTCCCCGCAGAGGGCTTCTGGTGGGTGCCGGCCCCAGAGGCCAACCCCATTGGGGGCCTCATACGGCATATTGGGGGCTCCTCCTACCGGCTTTTCCTGCGGGGCACAGGCCAGGAAATCCCCCCGGCCCTGCGAAAGCGCCCTCCCGAGGAGCTGGCCCCCACCGGCGAGCCCCCTGCTGAGGTGCTGCAGGTCTTTGCCGAGCAGATGGAGCAGGTCAGGATCGGCCTGCGGCGGCTCGGCAGCGAAGACCTAGAGCGGCGGGTACAGGTGGGCCCCCACAGCGTACGGGCCATCTACGTACTCGACCACATCGGCGCCCACGCCCTGCACCACGCGGGCCAGATCATCACCACCCGCAAGCTCTGGAACGCACGCTCAGCCAACGGGAACCGCCCTTAGCGCCTGGGCGGTCTCCTCGGGCAGGGCGTCCATGGCGAAGGTGCCGGCGGCCACCTCGGTGCCGGCCAGGTACTTGAGCTTATCAGCGGTGCGCAAGGCGGGGTAGAACTCCACGTGGAAGTGAAAGAAACCCTCGGCCGCTTTGGGGGCTGCGTGCAGGGCCATCACGTAGGGCATGGGCCGCTGGAAGAGCCCATCCAGCTTACCCACCACCTGGCCCAGGGCCCAAGCCAGGCTCCGCACCTCGGCTGGGGTAAAGGCCCAGGGGCCCGGGCGGAAGGCCTTTGGAAAAACCCAGACCTCGTAGGGGTAGCGAGCAAAGGGCGGCACGCAGGCCAGGGTGTGCTCGTCCTCGCAGACCGTGTAGGGCCCCAGGTGGGGCAGGAGCTCGAGCAGAACCGGGGCCTGCCGGAAGGCCTCGAGCTCCCGTTGCAGGATGGGGGGTATCCAGGGGTAGGCGTAGATCTGGCCGTGGGGATGGTGCAGCGTCACCCCCACCGCCTCCCCCCGGTTCTCAAAGGGCATGACGAACTGGATGGCCTCCCGGGCGTAAAGCTCCCGATAGCGGTCGGCCCAGACCTCCACCAGAAGCACCCGCCGCTCAGAGCTCAGGGTAGCCAGGCTGCCGGTGTCCTCAGGGGTGTAGACCACCACCTCACACTCCCCCCTGGCATCGCGGACGGGAACGGGCAGGTCCTGGGGGGGCTCCCCAGCCTTGGGGGAAAGGGCCGGCCAGCGGTTCTGGAACACCGCAATCTCGAAGTCCTCAAAGGGAATCTCGGTGGGAAAGCCCCCGGGCCGGCTCGGAGCCAGGGGGTCGAACTCCTTGGGCGGCAAAAAGGTGCGCCCCTGCCGGCTGGCGGCGAAAACCACCCACTCCTGCCGCAAGGGATGCCAGCGGGCGTGCGAGCGGGCCTCCTGGGCCAGCTCGCCCTCCTCCAAAGCAGGCAGGGTGTGGGGCTTTAGGCCGTATAGGTAGAGCATCCGACCATCTTTTTTGCGGTAGACGCGCTTGTGCAGACTCACCTGGGTCATACTCCCATCCGCTATAGCCAGCGCGAAAAGTCCACCTCGCGCCCGTCGATGCTAAAGGTGTAAGGCCCGGTTTGCTCGACCGCCGGGCTATACAGAAGCCAGGCCCGCAGCGCCTCCCGCTCCTCGCCATCCAGCCACTCGGGCGGGTCCGAGGTGGCCTTGAACCCAGCCACCAAGGCCAGGTCCTGCAGCACAGCCCGCTGGGCCGGGGTGAGCAGGTTGTAGCGGCTGCGGAAAAAGACCACATCGGGGTCGGTATGCACCAGGGGCCTGAGCCAAAGCCGGTGCAGGCTGGTGCGCAGCGCGTTGTAGGCGCTGGGGCCGGTGGGGTCGTGCAGGAAAACCCTGCGGTCCTCGTTGTCCCAGTAAGGGGCTACATCCGGCCCTATGCGCAGCCCATCCACCAGCCCGATTGAGGCCAGGATGGGCGCACCGCAGGCCAGCAGATAGACCTCCTCGCCCGCCGCCTCGCGGATAAGGCGCAAAGCCTCTCGATAAGCCTCCTCCCGGGAAAGCTCGAGGTGCCGCTTCCCCGGCAGGGCTGCGGCAAACAGGAAGTCGAGCTTGAGGTATCGGAACCCCCAGCCCCGCACCGTCTGGATTAGCCTATAAAGCCAGTCCTGCACAGCAGGCAGGGTCACATCCAGGGCATAGTAGCCCCCCCAGTTGTTCCCCGCCAGCACCAGCTCGCCCTGCTCGTCGCGCAAAAACCAGTCGGGGTGCGCCTGGAAGAGCCTGGAGCTGGGCCGGGCAATAAAGGGGGCCAGCCAAAGCCCAGGGATGAGGCCCTGGGCCTGGGCCCTGAGAGCCAGAAAGCTCATCCCGGAGGGGAAATTGGCGTTGGGCTCCCAGTCGCCGATGTTTTGCTGCCAGCCGTCGTCTATCTGAAAAACCTCGAAGGGCAGCCCCTGCAACCCCGCCAGGACCTGCAAAAGCCGCTCCTCGGAGATATCCCTGTAGTGGCCATACCAGCTACACCAGACCCTGGGGGCAGCACCCTGCGGCCGCACCCCCAGGGTGGTGGCCAAAAGCTCGGCGTAGCGGCCCAGCACCTCCTGCGGGGCTCCATAGGCCAGGAACCAGGGGGTATCGTGTTCGGCCTGGCCCTTCAGGAAAAGCCGGTCGGCCTCCACCCGGGCCCCTGGGCGCAGGGCTCCCAAAAAGAGCATCTGCCCCTCGTAGCCCTCCACCCCCCCCAGGCCGCTCCCCCCATGGACCGGGGAAAGGGCATAGGCTGGATCGTCGCACTGGGGACGGCGCTCAGGCGGCAGGATGGGCTTGGGACTCTCCCGCAGGCTCACCCAGGCCGCCTCGCTCCAGCTCTGCCAGCCGTGCTTGAAAAACATCGAACGGCCAAAAGGGTGCCCTACCTGCACGCTCCGCCCGTGCAGCAGGTAGCCCCCCAGGGTTTCCTCCACCCGCTCGGCCTGCACCGAAAACTCGAGCCCCCCCAGCTCCATGGCCTCACCCCTCGAAAACGCTTATATCATAGGGGGCCACCACCGGCCCGCCCAGGAGGAAGCGAGCCCCCCGGGGAGCCGGGACGGGCTGGGGCCGGTCGCTATAGTTGAAGGCGAAGACCACCCCACCCCGCCGCCGCAGGCGGAGCCCCTCGGGCAGGGGGTGGACCGGCAGCCCTAGCTGTCCGGCCAGCTGGCCCAGGTAGCTTTGGAGGAAATCCAGCTCCGGCCAGAAGGCCAGGTAGCCGTAGCGCTGGTGGTGATAGAGGGCCCCCCGCCCGTCGGCAAAGCGGGCCTCCGGCAAAAGAGGGCTTTCTATCCATTCCCGCCAAACCCCCGCCTGCCAGTCCCTTCCAGCCCACTCCACCCGCTCCCAAAGCCCGGGCCGCAGGCTCTCCACCCGGGTGACCCGGATGGGCAGCAGGGCCTGGAGGGGTCCAGGGGGCAGACCCGGGGATATACCCAAGGACTCGGTCTTGGAGCCGGTGCGGGGGCCAAAGACCAGGACGCCCGGGGCCTCCTGGAAGGCAGCCAGGGCCTCCTCGCGCAAAATGGGCAGGCTGGGCACCACCACCAGCTTGTAGGCCCTGAGGCTGGCCCCGGGCGGCACAAAGTCCACGTCCAGCCCCAAGCGGCGCAAAGCCTGGTAGAAGCGCCAGACCAGATCGCGGTACACAAAGCCCTGGCCCTGGGGCTGGATGCGGTAGACCCAGTCGGCCTCGTAATCGAAAACCAGGGCCACCGGGGCCGGGTCGGAGGGGGGTAGGGGGGGTAGGGCGGCCAGCTCCCGGGCCAGCCTCTGCACCTCGAAAAAGCCCACATCCGGCAGAAAGTCGGGCCGGTTTAGCCCGGCATGGAACTGCTCCTGGGCCTTGGGGAACTGGCGCCAGCGGAAGTAGCTCACCACCTCAGCCCCGTGGGCAAAGGCCTCCCACGTCCAAAGCCGCACCATGCCGGGGGCCGGGGAGGGGTTGTGGTGGGCCCAGTTCACCGGACCCGGCTGCTGTTCCACCACCCACCAACGGGGCTTCACCCCACGGTAGAGGTCGTGGTGGAAGGCGGCCATGTCGGGATGGCCGGTGCGGGCGTAGCGGCGCTTCTCCTCCTCGCTGCAAGGCAGCACGTCCATGTCGGTAAAGCCCAGCGGATAGCTATCCCAGCCCGCAATGTCGAGGTCCTTGGCCAGCTTGAAGTGGTCGAAGTCCGGGGTGTAGCCCATGAAGTTGTGCAGGATAAAGCGCCCGGGGGCATGAGCCCGCAGAATTTCCACCTGCATCCGGTTGAAGGCCACCACCTGGTCGGAGCTGAAGCGGTAAAAGTCCAGCCAGTGGGCGGGGTTGGCCTCGGTCACGGTCTGGTTGGGCAGCTCAACCTCGTCGAAAGAGCGGTAGACCATGCTCCAGAAGACGTTGCCCCAGGCCTCGTTCAGGACCTCGATCTGGCCGTAGCGCTCCTCTAGCCAGAGGCGGAAAGCGCGCAGGTCCTCAGGACCATAGCTGCGGGTGGTGTCGTGGCAGCCGTACTCGTTGTCGGTCTGCCAGCCGGCTACGTAGGGGTTCTGGCCGTAGCGCTGGGCCAAGAGGGTCACGATGCGGCGGGCCTGCTCGCGGTAGGCACGGCTGCTGAAGGTGTAGTGGCGGCGCGAGCCAAACCTGCGGGGGCGGCCATAGATATCGTAGCCCAGGACCTCGGGGTACCGGTCCACCAGCCATTTAGGCGGGGTGGCGGTAGGGGTGCCCAGCACCACTTTGAGGCCGGCCTGGCCCAGGGTCTCGATGGCCTCGTCCAGCCAGGCCCACTCGAGCCGTTCGGGCTCGGGCTCTATGCGGCTCCAGGCGAACTCGCCGATGCGAACATAGCGAAGACCCAGCTCCCGCATCCGCGCGGCGTCCTCGGCCCAGCGCTCTCGGGGCCAGTGTTCGGGATAGTAGCAAACGCCCAGCATACAAGACTCCAGGCAGGCTCAGTCCTTCACCCCGCCCGCGGTGATGCCCGCGATGAAGTAGCGCTGCAGGAAGAGAAAGAGGATGAGGAAGGGAAGAGTGGTCAGCACCGCGCCCACCATGATGCCGCCCCAGGAAACCCGGGTCAGGCCGATGAGCGAGCCCAGGGCCACCGGGGCGGTCTGCATGTTTTTGTCCGAGAGCACCAGCAAAGGCCAGAGATAGTCGTTCCAGGCAGAAAGGAAGAGGATGATGGCCAGAGCGGCCATGGCCGGGAGCACCAGCGGCAGGGCAATGCGGAAAAAGATGCGCAGCTCGCTGGCCCCGTCAATCCGGGCTGCCTCCAGGAGGCTTTGGGGTAGGCTTAAGAAGTTCTGCCGCATGAAAAAAACCCCCAGGCTGTTGGCCAAAGCGGGCAGGATGACCGCCCAGTAGGTATTGGTCAGACGGAAGTCGAAGCTCAGGGCCTCACGCAGCGCCGGCACTCCCCAGAACAAATAGGCTAAAGCCGCTGTAAGATAGCCCAGCCAAAGCCAGCGGCTAAGCCCAGGGGAAAAGCGCAGCCAGGCCAACAGCACGGCCACCCCCCCAAACACCCCCATGCCTATGAAAAGCGCCAGCAGGGTCTTGGCCTCGCGGGCGACCAGGATGAACTGCGGGATCACCACCGCGAAGTAGGGGATGGTGAGGGTGGCGATGACCAGCGAGAAAAGCAGGCCCTTCCCGAAGAACTGAAAGCGGGCAAAGGCGTAGCCCGCCAGGCTGGTGAGCACCAGCGAGAGCAGGGTGTAGAGGCTCGAGACCGCCACGCTGTTGAAAAGGGCGCGCAAAAAATTGGTGTCGGCCTGCAGGTTCTGCAGGTTGGCCCAGAAACGGTCGCCCGGGAGCAAGGGGGTGGGGGTACTGAAGATGGCGGTCTCGGGGTGGGTGGAAAAGACCAGCATCAGCCACAAAGGGGCCAACCACAAAAGGGCCAGCGGAGTGAGGAAGAGGTGCAAGGCCAGGCCCTGCCAAAAGCGCCGCTTCATGGCTCCCTCCCGAACATCCTGAGCTGAATAAGGGAGAAGACCAGCGCCAGCAGGGTGATAACATAGGCGATGGCTGAAGCGTAGCCGAAGTTGATGTTCTGAAAGCCCTGGCGGTAAAGATAAACTCCCAGGGTGGTGGTGGCCGTACCGGGGCCGCCGTTGGTGATGAGCCAGGGCTCGGTAAAAAGCTGTAGCGTGCCGATGATGGAGAGCACCAGGCAAAACAGGAGCACCGGCCGCAGGCTGGGCAGGGTAATCCGCCAAAACTGCTGCCAGGGGCTGGCCCCGTCTATCTCGGCGGCCTCGTAGAGCTCTTTGGGGATGTTCTGCAACCCGGCCAGGATGATGATGGCGTTGTAGCCGGTCCAGCGCCAGGTCAGGGCCACGATGATGACCACCATCGCCCCCACCGGGTCAAAAAGCCAGTTGAACTCGAGCCCCAGCGCCGCGTTCACCGCCCCGTTTGGGTTGAAGAGAAGACGAAAGACCGCCGAGTAGGCCACTGCCCCCACCACCACCGGGGCAAAGAAGGCGAAGCGAAAGAAGCCTCGAGCCCTGAGAAGCTGCGAATTGAGCGCCAGCGCCAGCATGGTAGCCAGGGCCAGCATCAGCGGCACCTGGATAACCAGGATGAGCAGCGTGTTGCGCAGGGCATCCCAGAAGGCCGCGTCCCGCAGGATGCGGCCCCAGTTAACACCTGGGTCCCACACTGGGGGATAGACCCGGGTGTTCTGGAAGGAAAGCAACAGCGAGTCCAGAATGGGCCAGGCCCAGAACAGGGCGAAGATGACCAGGTAGGGCAGCAAGAACAGGTAGGGGGTGGCTCCGGGCTTCACGCGGGCTCCAAAAAAGGGGGTGAGGCGGTCCTCACCCCCAGCGGCGTGGGGCTATCGGGCGATGGGCAGACCCGTGGCCTGCGAGATCTGCTGGGCCGCCGCGTCAAGGGCGGCCTTGGCATTGGGGAAGCGCCCGGCCACGTAGTCGGCCTGGACCTTAACCATGATGGCGCGGGCCTCCTGGAAGAACTGCGTACCGCGGGCCGCGGGCACGCTGCCCAAGGTGCCCAGGACTACCTGCCAGATGCGCTGGTTCCCCCAGTAGGGCTGGGGCTGCTGCACGTAGGGGTCGCGGGTGGCTGCGAGCAGCGAGGGCACCAGGCCGTACTGCCTCAGCATGGTGATCTGCCCCTCGGTGGTGGCCAGGGCGTAGCGCACAAAGGCCCAGGCCGCCTCCTTGTTGCGCGACGAGGCCGGGATGGCCAGGGCCGAACCGCCCAGGTTGGCGGCCCGCACCCCTCCGGGGCGGGAGGCCGGCATGGGGTAGACCCCCCACCTGCCGCTCTGCTCGGGGGCGTTGGAGCGGATGGTGCCCTCATACCAGGCCCCGAACATGCTGGTGGCCACGGTGCCAGCCTTGATGGCCTGAATCTGCTCGTTCCAGCCTCCCTGCAGCACGATTCCGGCGTCAATGAGCCGCTTGACCGTCTCCAACGCGGTCACGCAGCCCGGCTGGTTTACCGTAACCGCGGTGCCCTCATTGTTGAAGTAGAAGCAGCCGTTCTGGTTGGCCAGCATGCGGAACCACTCGTCGTCCTGGCCGTTGGCAATCACCCCCACCTTGACCCGGTTGTTGGTGGCAGCCCCAATCCTCCGCCCAGCGGCGATAAAGTCGTCCCAGGTGCGGATGGTGTTGGGGTTCACCCCGGCCTGGCTGTAGATGTCCCGACGGTAGAACATCACCACCGGGCCCGAGTCCCAGGGGATGGCGTAGATCCGGTTGCCCACGGTGAGTTCGGTCCATTTGAAGGCCGGGAAAAGGCTGCGCAGGGTGGAAGCCGCGGGCTGCAGGGTGTTGAGGTCGGTGAAGCAGTTGGGGAAGCGGGCCCAGAAGACCTCGGCCTCGTTGTTCTCCACCGAGTACACATCGGGCAAATCACCCCCACCCGCCGCGCAACCGGCCAGGCCCCGGTCGTACACCGCCTGGTTGCCCAGGTCCAGCACCGTAACCTTGACGTTGGGGAAAAGCCGGTTAAAACCGGGGATGTTGGCCTCCAGGGCCTTGGCTGCAATATCCCAGCTCCAGACCGTAATCTCCCCCCGCAGGTTGGGGTTCCCCTGCAGCGGCTGGGCCGCGGCCAGCGAAAAGGCCAGGGCCGTACCTAAAACCAGTATTCGCCTCATGCCTTCCTCCCTAAAAAACCTCGTTCCGGGGTGGCGCGCGGCCAACGTACCGGCTTTGGTTTCCCGGTCAAAGGTTCAAAGGCAGTCTAAGGGGGTTTCTTTTGACTTGTCAATAGTTGCTATTTTTTTCTTTTACTTTCGCTTTCCCTGGGGGCCACCGCCACCTCGAGCCCCGCCTCGCGCAGGCGCACCAGGTCCTCGTCCTTGGCCCTGCGGTCGGTGACCAGCATCGAGGCCGCCCCCAAAGGGGCGATGCGGGCCGCGGCCACCTGCATCAGCTTGCTGTGGTCGGCCAGCACAATGGTCTCGCGGGCTGCCTCTATCATGGCCCGCTTGATCTCGGCCTCCTGCAGGTTGGTGTTGGTGAAGCCCTTCTCGGGGTGCACCCCGTTGCAACCGATGAAGGCTTTGTCGGCGTTGATCTCCTTGAGCAGAAGGGTGCCGTAGGGGTTCACCAGCGAGTGCTGCAGCGGCCTCAGGGTGCCCCCCGTGACAATCACCGTAAGGCCAGGGTGGGCCTCGAGCAGAAGGGCGATATTGAGAGCGCTGGTGATAACCACCACATTCCTGAGCCCCGGCGAGAGGGCCCGGGCCAGCTCGGTGGTGGTGCTGCCCACGTCCAGGATTATGGTCTCGCCGTCGCGCACCAGGCCGGCAGCGTAGCGGCCTATGCTCTCCTTCTCCCGCGCGTGCACCTGCCGGGTCTCCTCCAGCGGCAGCTCAAAGCGCTTGGCCTCGGCCGGCACCGCCCCCCCTCGGGTGCGGCGCAGCAGCCCCTGGCGCTCTAGGTACTCCAAATCGGTGCGTACCGTAACCGCTGAGACGCCAAAGCGCTGGGCCAGATGCCCCACCACCACCCGGCCCTCCTGCCGCAGGGCCTTGAGGATCTCCTGGTGGCGCAGGGTGGCCTCGAGGGAGGGCATAGCGCAAGCATACGAAAGCCTTCGCCAAAAAACAAATGGCCTCACTCCTCCTCCGGCAAAAGCGGCAGGAACACCGTGAAGCGGGTCTCACCGGGGCGGCTGGCCACGCGGATCTCGCCCCCGTGGGCCTCGGCAATCTGTTTGGCGATGGCCAGCCCCAGCCCCGTGCCCCCCTCGGGCCCCCGGGCAAAGCGGGTGAAGAGGCGGGGCATCAGCTCAGGAGGAATCCCCGGCCCCTGGTCGATGACCGCAAAGGCCGCCCAAGGCTGCTTGGGCAGGCGGGTCTCGGGGGTGGAGGTGGTGCGGGCCTCATCGGCCGACTCGTAGGGGTCAGGGGGGTTGTCGGTGGGCTCCTTCACCGTCCAAACCCGCACCTCCACCTTCTCCGGGCTGCCCGCGGCCCGCACCGCGTTGGCGATCAGGTTGCGCGCGAGCTGCAGCAACCGGTCGGGGTCACCCAGCACCTCAGGAAAGCGGGGGGGCATCCTGAGCCGCACCCCAGGGTACTCCCCCACCGCCTGGCGCAGCAGCTCGCCCAGGTGGATGATGTGGGGATTGACGGTGCGTTCGGCCTCGCCGCGGGCCAAAGCCAGCAGGTCCTGCACCATGCGCGCGGTATGGGCCGCAATCTTGCGGGCCCGCTCGAGCATCTCGCTGTCCTGGGGGTTGCGCGAAAGCCGCTCGAGGTAGCCATTCAGCGAGGTCAGGGGCGTGCGCAGCTCGTGGGAGACCTCGGCCAAGAAGGCCCGCTCCCTCTCCTGGGCCTCCTTCAGCTCGCGCAGGAGGTCGTTGACCTTCTCTACCATCACCCCCAGGTCGTCCTTGGGACCGGCGTAGTAGATGGGCTCGAGGTTCCTGGGTCCCCGGCGCTCCACCTCCGAGGCCGCGCGGTGCAGAGGGATGAGCGAGAGCTGTGCCGCCAGCACAATCAAGAGGGCCCCCACCGGCAGCAAAAAGGCCATGCCCTGGACCAACGCCGTGCGCACCGTGGCCGAGATGGCCTCGATGTAGCGGGTATCCTGGCTTACCACCACCACCGCCCCGGGGATGGCCTGGTAGGCGGCCATGAAGTAAGGGGCGTAGTAGGGCTTGGGGGTGGTGCTGGCGGCGCGGATGTAGGGCTTGGGCACCCGCTGGTCGAACTCGGGGGAGGGGGCCACAAGGAGCTCCCCTTCCAGGGTGTAAAAGCTAACCACCACCGGCCCCGAGCGGGGCAGGCTGATCTCCCCCGCCCGGCCCGAGGCGTAAAGCTCGGCCACCTCGCTCACGTAGCGCAGAAGCGTGCGCTCGACCTGGCCGTATAGCCCAAAGTTTACGCTGTATACCGCGATGCCCAGGGTAAGGGCCAGAATCAGCACCCAAAGGACTGCATAGGCCAGGATGAGGCGAGCACGGAAGGACATGCGCTACCTGTGGGGCCCAGGCTCATTCCGCGTCCCGCTGGCGCAGGGCGTAGCCCACCCCTCGCACGGTACGCAGGTAGCCGTAAGCACCGGCCTCGCGCAGCTTGGCCCTGAGGTTGGCGATGTGCACGTCTACCACGTTGGAGTCGCGCTCGAGCTGCCGCCCCCACAGATGCTCCTCGATCTCCTGGCGGCTGAAGACCTTGCCCGCCCGGCTGGCCAGCAGCGAGAGCAGCTCGAACTCCTTGGGCGAAAGCCGGATCTCCTGCCCCTCGAAGAAAACCTGGCGCTTGGAGATGTGGACCTCCAACCCCCCGACGCTCACCTGCTCCCCCCCTTCGCGGTGGCGGAGCTGCACCTGGATGCGGGCCAGAAGCTCGGCCGGGTGGAAGGGCTTGACGATGTAGTCATCGGCTCCGTCTGAAAGCAGGCTCACCTTGCGCTCCACCGCGTCGGCTGCGGTGAGCACGATGATGGGCACCTCATAGCCCGCCCGGATGCGCCGGGCCACCTCGCCCCCGTCCAGGTCGGGCAGGCCCAGGTCGAGGATTACCAGGTCGGGCACCGCCTCGCGCAGGCGGACCAGACCCGGCATCCCCCCTGGGGCCCAGTCCACCGCAAAGCCGGCCTCGCCCAGCTCGAGCTGCAGCAGGTGGGCGATCTCAGGGTCGTCCTCTATGAGCAGAATGCGTTTCATCGGACCTCCGGCAAAACCCGCCCCTCAGGCAGGTTCAAACGATAGATGCGGGTCAGAAGCTCGCTCAGGCTGACGCGCTCTCCTTGGAGCAGGAGGACCACATCCCCGTTGGGGGTCGTAATCCCATTGTACGGAGGGCGATAACCCCCATCCACCCGGAAGAGCACCCGGACCTCGCGGTTGGCCGGCGCAGCCACCTTGCTCTGCAGAACCAGGTTGCGCTGCTCCACCTGCCAGACCACATATACCGTCAGAAGGTCAGGGGATACCACCCGAATCTCACTTCCCGAGGGAATGCTAGGCAGATTGGGCAGGGGTGCCAGCGCCAACACAAAGGCCAATACCAGACTCCGCATCGTCCCACCACTATGCAGGGCTAATCGAACGGGCGCATGGGACTCCGGTAAAGGGCACTTTAGGCGCGGCCAGAAAAGACAGCGGCATGGGACCCGACTGCCCTGGCCCAATGCTAGTACAAGCCCCAGCCCCCAAAGTTTAGCATTTCTTTAGCTTTTTGCACGAAGAAGACTCGCGTATAATCAAGCCCTACCGGTGCTTGTTTATGCACCGCAGGGAGGCGACCCGTGGTAAAAATCCCAGAACCTGTGGCCAAGGGCCGCGACTTTCTTTCCAACCTTGACCTTTCTCCTGCTGAGTACCGGGCCGTGCTGGACACCGCCCACGCCATGAAGCGGGGGGCCTTCCGGGGCCTGCGCCCGCTGGAGGGAAAAACCCTGGCCATGATCTTCGAGAAGCCCTCCTTGCGCACCCGCACCACCTTTGAGGTGGCCATGAACCAGCTCGGGGGACACGCCATCAACCTGACCAACGCCGAGATTGGCCTGGGCACCCGCGAGCCCGTGCGGGACATCGCGCTCAACCTCGAGCGCTGGGTGGACGCCATCATGGCCCGGGTCTACCTCCACTCCACCCTGGAGGAGCTGGCCCGCTACTCCTCTAAACCGGTCATCAACGGGCTGTCGGACCTTTTGCACCCGGTGCAGCTCTTGGCCGACTACCAGACTATAGAGGAGCACTTCGGCAGCACCAAAGGCCTGCGGGTGACCTACATCGGCGACGGCAACAACATGGCCAACGCCCACATCCAGTGCGCGGTGCTCTCGGGGGTCAAGCTCACCATCGCCACCCCGCGCGGCTACGAACCCAACGCGGTGATCTACATGGAGGCCCTCAAGCTCGGGGCCGACGTAACCCTAACCCACGACCCCCAGGCCGCAGTGGAGGGCGCGCAGGTGCTCTACACCGACGTCTGGGTCTCCATGGGGCAGGAGGCCGAGGCCAGCCAAAGGCGCAAGGTCAAGGACTTCGCCGGCTTCCAGGTCACCCCGGCCATGCTCGAGCGAATCGACCCCGATGGCATCTTCCTCCACTGCCTGCCGGCCCACTACGGGGAAGAGGTGGTGGAGGAGGCCACTTTGCACCGGAAGTCGCGGGTTTTTGACCAGGCGGAAAACCGCCTGCACGCCCAGAAGGCCCTGCTCTACCATCTGCTGGGCTAGGGGGAGCCATGCCGAAGCCCAAGGTTTTCATCGATGGGGAAGCCGGCACCACCGGGCTGCAAATTCGCGGGCGGCTGGAGGGGCGCACCGACCTGGAACTCATCTCCATAGCCCCAGCCCTGCGCAAGGACCCCGCCGAGCGCAGGCGCCTTCTGAACCAGGCCGACGTGGCCATCCTTTGCTTACCCGACGAGGAGGCCAGGGCTGCAGTGCGGATGGTGGAAAACCCCGAGACCCGCATCCTGGACGCCAGCTCGGCCCACCGGGTGGCGGAGGGCTGGGTCTACGGATTTCCCGAGCTGGCCCCAGACCAGCCCGGGCGCATCCGCCAGGCCCGCTTCGTGGCCAACCCCGGCTGTTACCCTACCGGGGTCATCGCCCTGCTGCGTCCCCTGTTGGATGCAGGCCTGCTGCCGCGCGACCACCCCATCTCGGTCCACGCCATCTCGGGCTACTCGGGCGGTGGCCGGCAGCTCATCGAGGCCATGGAGGGCCGGGGGGAACACCGTCTGGCCGGCGACTACCGGGCCTACGGCCTGGAGCTTGCCCACAAGCACCTCCCTGAGATGACCCTGTACTCTGGCCTAAAGCGCCCCCCCATCTTCACCCCCAGCGTGGCCCGCTTCCGCCAGGGCATGCTGGACTTTATCCCGCTGCACCTTTGGGCCCTGCCTAAGAAGGTGCGCGGGGCAGAGCTGCACGAGGCTTTAGCAGAGCGCTACAAGAACCAGCGCTTCATCCGGGTGATGCCCCTGGAGACCTGCGGCCAGCACCACCCCGTGCTCGACCCCCAGGCCCTCAACGGCACCAACCTGCTCGAGCTCTTCGTCTTCGAGAACCCTGCCCAGGAGCAGGCCCTGCTGGTGGCCCGCTTCGACAACCTGGGCAAGGGGGCCTCGGGGGCTGCGGTACAGAACCTGGACCTGATGCTGGGGCTGGAGGGTCCCTACAGCTACGAGTACCACGGGGCCTAGGGTGGAACAGGTCGAGATCTACCTGGACTACCTCTGCCCCTACGCGTGGCGGGGGCTCGAGCTGGCCTATGCCGCAAGGTGGCTTGGCCTGGAACTGACCCTGCGCCACTTCCGCCACTCGATGGAAGCCTCGGGGGCCCTGCAGGCCTTTCTGGCCTCCCATGCCGCCCGTCAGCAGGGGAAGGCTGCCCACCTACGCTTCGCCCTGGTCCTCTTTCGCCTCTACCACCAGGAAAAAGCCCCCCTCGACGGGGAAACCCTGGTGGAGGCAGCCATTCGGGCAGGGCTGGAGCTGGAGCGGTTCATGGCCGACCTGGAGGAGGAAGAGGTCCGGCGCCAGGAGCTCGCCTTCGATCTGGAAAGCGCGCGGGAACTAGGGGTGCGCGAAACCCCCACCTTCGTGCTGGGCTCGGGCGACGCAGCCTGCCTCCGCTTCGAACAGCTCACCACCGAGCCCGAGCTGGCAGGCCATCTGTGGGAGCTGTTCACCGCCTTGCTCCACAACGGGGCCCATGTGAAAAGCATCCATCGGCTTTAGGATGAGGGCCGTGGACGTGCTCGAGCTTTACCGCAAGACCGGGGCCTTACTGGAGGGTCACTTCCTGCTGCGCTCAGGGCGGCACTCGCCCAGGTTCCTGCAAAGCACCACCCTGCTGCAACACCCCCTCTACGCCGAGGCGGTGGGCCAGGCCCTGGCCGGTCTTTTCGAGGAACTGTCGGTGGACTTCGTGGTGGGCCCGGCCATGGGCGGGGTGGTGCTCGCCTTCGTGACCGCCAAGGCCCTGGGGGCGCGGGCGTTGTTTGCCGAGAAGGACGGGATGGGGGGCATGCGGGTGCGCGAGGGGCTCACCATCCACCCCGGCGAGCGCTTCCTGGCCGTGGAGGACGTGGTCACCACCGGCGCTTCGGTGCAGCAGGCCATCCGGGCAGCCGAGGCCAAGGGGGCCCGCTGCGTGGCGGTGGGGGCCATTGTGGACCGCAGCGGGGGCCGGGCGGAGTTCGGGGTGCCCTTCCGGGCTCTTCTCGAGCTCGACTTCCCCACCTACGCCCCCGCCTCCTGCCCGCTTTGCCAAAGGGGTATTCCGCTAGAAGAAGTTTAGGTAGGCTAGAAGGGATGCGAAGCCTGGCTCGAGTCATCCGGTGGTGCGCCCTGGCGGTAAGCCTCCTGGGGCTGGCCCTAGCCCAGCCCAACGTGGAGCTTGCCCGCCAAGCGGTGGAAGACTGGCGGGCAGGAAAATACCGGGTGAACCCCTCTGCCCAGTCGCCCGAGGAGCTCATCCAGTTCCTGGAGCGCAGTCTGGCCTTCCCCGAGCCCCCTGGGGACCTGGCGGTGAACCTGGACGAACCCCTGGAGGAAACCACCCCGCAAGGCAGCCTGGTCCGCTTCCCCGCCACCGCGGGCGGGCGTGGGGGCGAGGTGCGGGTTGTCCTCCGCAACGGCGAGGTAACCCGGATTGGCTTCAGCCCCGAAGGGGGTCTTCTTCCCGGCTGGCTGCGAAGCCCCCTGGCGGGGGCCCTCCTGGCCGCTTTATCGCTGGGCTGGCTCCTGGCGCTGCGGGGCAACAACAGCCTGGCCCGCTGGTGGGCCGAGGGCTGGGCGGTGGTGCGGCGGCACTGGGGCCTTTATGTGGGCACCAACCTGGGCCTCTACGGCCTCTTTGCTTTGGGGGGGCTGGTGGCCTACGCCAATCCCCAGCTGGTCCGGCTAACCCAGGAGCTGGTGGGGGGCGCCCTGGAGCAGATCGGCCTTGGAAAGGCCCTGGGCAGCGGGGTGCTGGGCCTGGCCGCCGTAATCTTCTACTGGAACCTCACCAATGGCCTCCTGCTCACCACCGCGGTCCCCGGGCTGCTACTGGGCATCCCCGCCCTCCTCATCAACGCGGCGCGCTACTTCGTGCTGGGCTTCGCCCTGAGCCCGGTGGCCCTGCCTCTCGTCAACTACCTGCTCCACCTGCCCACCATCGTGATAGAGCTTCAGGCCTACATCCTGGCCACCTTTGGCGGTATGGTGCTGATGCTCAAAACCCTGCGGGGTGAGGGCTACCGGGCCGGCCTGCGGGCTTTGGCCCTCACGGTCTACCTGGGGGCTTTCTTCCTGCTTTTGGGGGCTTGGTACGAGGCCTTCTCCATCCTGGTGCTGATGCGCCCCTAGCCGGCTGGGCCTGGGATTGGGTAAGTTGAGGCGGTCGCATGCCCTACCCCACCCCCCTTCCCCAACCCCACCCCCAGGCCCACCCCGACGCCAGTCCCATCGCGGTGCTAGGGGCCGGCGCCTGGGGCACCGCGCTGGCCCTGCTGGCTGCCTCGAAGGGAACCCCTGTCTACCTATGGACCCGCCGAAAGGAGCACGCCCGCGCCATGCAGGAGGAGCGGCAAAACCGCGAGTACCTGCCCGGGGTTCCCTTCCCCAAAACCCTCTACCCCACCGCCGAGGCCGAGGAGGCCCTGGCCCAGGCCCAGTTTGCGGTGGTGGCGGTGCCCTCCAGGGCCTTGCGCGCTACCCTGGAAGCCCTGCCCCCAGCCCCGGCCTATTTATCGGTGGTGAAGGGGCTCCACTACGGCGAGCATCACCTGCTGCGGATGACCCAGGTCATCGAGGCGGCCACAGGGGTAAAGCGACTGGCGGCGCTCTCGGGCCCTAACCTGGCCGAGGAGGTGGCCCGCTTCCTTCCCGCCGCGGCGGTGGTGGCCTCGCACGACCCCTCGCTGGCCCAGGCGGTGCAGCAGGTCTTCAGCGGCCCCAGCTTCCGCGTCTACACCTCCTCGGACCTGATCGGGGTGGAGCTGGGGGGGGCCCTTAAGAACGTGATTGCCCTGGCCGCCGGGATGGTGGATGGGCTGGGGCTGGGCGACAACGCCAAGGCCGCCCTAATTACCCGGGGGTTGCGGGAAATCGTCCGTTTTGGGGTGGCATGGGGTGCACAGGAGGCCACCTTCATGGGTCTTTCGGGCCTGGGGGACCTGATTGCCACCGCCCACAGCCCCCTCTCGCGCAACCGCAGGGCTGGGGAGCGCATCGCCAGGGGGGAGACCCTGGCCCAGCTCGAGGCGCAAAGGTCGGTGGTGGAGGGCATCTACACCGTGAAGGCTCTACACGCCTGGGACCAGGCCACCGGGGCCGACCTGCCCATCACCGAGGCGGTCTACCGGGTCATCTATCTGGGGGCCAACCCCCTAGAGGAGCTCTCCCGCCTGATGGGGCGGGAGGCCAAGCCGGAGTCTTGAGCAAAACGAAAGCATAAATTTCGTTTTTCCCCGAGTTTAGAAAACAAAAACTTGACAAACGAAACTTCTCGCGCATAGAATGACCGTGACCTGATAACCAGGGTCAAGGCCGAGGAAGCACCGGTCACCCCTTCGCGGGAGTGGGGCAAGCCCTCGGCAGGGGAGGTTTCGCAATGAGAAAGCTCTGGCTGGCGATGCTGTTGGCGCTGGGTATGGGTCTGGCCCTAGCCCAGCAAGTGCGGATCGTAGTGGTTTCCCACGGACAGGCCGCTGATCCCTTCTGGTCTGTGGTAAAGAACGGGGTGGAGGCTGCGGCCAGGGAGACCGGGGCCCGGGTGGAATACCGTGCTCCCGAGACCTTTGACATGGTGCGGATGGCCCAGCTCATTGATGCCGCGGTGGCCTCGAGGCCCAGCGGTATTGTGGTCTCGATTCCCGACGGAAAAGCGTTGGAGCGTTCTATCCGCGCCGCTGTGCGGGCCGGTATCCCGGTGGTCTCCATGAACTCCGGCTCGGACGTGGCCGAAAGCCTGGGGGTGCTGGTGCACGTGGGCCAGACCGAATACGAGGCCGGGCTGGGGGCGGGCCAGCGCATGAAGGCTGCCGGTGTCAAGAACGCCATCTGCGTGAACCATGAGGTGGGCAACGTGGCCCTTGACCTGCGCTGCAAGGGCTTCTTCGATGGGCTGGGGATTAGGCCCAACGTGATTCCGGTCAAAATCGGCGACCCCACTGGCATTCGCAATGCGGTGGCGGCTGCCTTGCAAAGAGACCCTACCATCGACGGGGTGCTAACCCTGGGCCCCACTACGGCCGAACCGGTGCTCCAGGCCCTGGAAGGCAAGAAGGTTACCTTTGGTACCTTCGACCTCTCCCCGGCGGTTCTGACCGCGCTTTCGCAGAGGAAGATGGCCTTCGCCATCGACCAGCAGCAGTGGCTGCAGGGCTATCTGCCCATCATTATTCTGAACAACTACGTTAAGTATGGGTTACTACCGGCCAATAAGGTGATTATGACCGGACCGGGCTTTGTGACCCCCGAGAACGCTGCCCAGGTGATAGAGCTCTCCAAACGAGGCATCCGCTAAAACCTCCTAGACCTCCAACCCGCGGGACTCCCGGGGTAAGTCCGGGAGTCCCTCCTCGAGGCAAACGATGGCGGTTAAGGTACAGCACGAACGATCTCTGAGCCGTTGGCAGCGGCTTTTGCTCCGCCCAGAGCTAGGCTCTATCGCTGGGCTGGTGGTGGTGTTCGCGTTTTTTGCCCTGGCGGCAGGAGGCAGCGGCTTTCTCTCTTGGGACGGCACACGCAACTACCTCGAGGTCGCCGCCCAGCTCGGCATCCTGGCCTCGGCGGTGGCGCTGCTGATGATTGCTGGGGAGTTCGACCTCTCGGTGGGCTCTATGATCGGGGTGGCTGCTATCAGCCTAGCCCTCCTGGCCCACCCTAGCTATGGCAATCTGCCCCTTTCCTTGGCTTTTCTTGTAACCCTGGGTTTCGCCCTTCTCGTCGGCTACCTGAACGGCTACCTGGTTATGCGCACGGGCCTGCCCAGCTTCATCGTGACCCTGGCCATGATGTTCATCCTGGCGGGGGCCAACATCGGCTTTACCAAGCTCATCACCAAACTGACCATCGTCTCCGGGCTCAACGAGAAAATCGCCGCCGACCCCTTCGCCCAGCTCTTCACCGGCTCGCTTCTGGGGTTGCCGGCAGCGGTCTGGTGGTGGCTGGGAACGACGGCGGTGCTCAGCTTCGTGCTGCTGCGCACCCCTTTTGGCAACTGGATTTTTGGAGCCGGAGGCGATGCCAACGCAGCCCGGAACGTGGGGGTGCCGGTGCGGCGGGTCAAGATTACCCTCTTCATGCTCACCGCCGCTGCAGCCACCCTGCTGGCCACTATCCAGGTCATGGGGCTGGGCTCGGCCAACGTGCTCCAGGGGCAGGGCAAGGAGCTCGAGGCCATCGCCGCAGCGGTGATTGGGGGCTGCCTGCTCACCGGAGGCTATGGCTCGGTAATTGGGGCGGGCATTGGGGCTTTGATTCTGGCCATCGTGCAGCAGGGCATCGTGTACACCAACATAGACCTGGACTGGTTCAAGGTGATGGTGGGGGGCATGATCCTGGGCGCCGTCATCCTGAACAACTACCTGCGCCGGCTCTCTTTGCAGGTGCGGAGGTGAGCATGACCCCCCTAATCGAACTGCGCAGGGTGAGCAAATACTTCGGGCCGGTGGTGGCGCTCAAGGACATCGACATGAAGGTCTACGCCGGAGAGGTGCACTGCTTGCTGGGGGACAACGGCGCCGGCAAGAGCACCCTGATCAAGACCCTCTCCGGGGTGCACCCCCCCTCCGAAGGGCAGATTCTGCTGGAAGGGGAGCCGGTGGTCTTTCGTTCGCCGCGCGATGCCCTCGAGCGGGGTATTGCCACCGTCTACCAGGACCTGGCCATGCTGCCCCTGATGAGCATCAGCCGGAACTTCTTCCTGGGCCGGGAGCCCAAGAAAAAGCTGGGCCCCCTGACCCTCTACGATGCGGCCTTGGCCGCACGGGTGGCACGGGAGGAGCTGCGCAAGATCGGCATCGAGATCCGCGACCCCGAACAGCCGGTGGGCACCCTTTCTGGGGGTGAGCGGCAGTCGGTGGCGATTGCCAGGGCGGTCTATTTTGGGGCCAAGGTGCTCATCCTGGACGAGCCCACCTCGGCTTTGGGGGTGAAGGAGTCGGCGGTGGTTTTGAAGTACATCGTGCAGGCCAAGCTGAGGGGCCTAGGGGTGATTTTCATCACCCACAACGTGCACCACGCCTGGGCGGTGGGGGATACCTTTACCGTGCTCAACCGGGGCAGAAGCTACGGCACCTTCAAGAAGGCCGAGACCACCCGGGAGCAGCTCCTGCAGATGATGGCCGGAGGGGAAGAGCTGGAGGCCCTTTCGGTGGAACTCGAGCTCATCGCCAAAAAAGACCCCACCGCAGCGGCCCAAATGGAACACCTGGTGGCCGAAGAGCTACACAAACCCAACTAACGCAGCCCTATGACAACGACCCAAAAGCGAACGCCAACCCCAAGAACCCAGGCCATGAGCCAAGTCTCCAGGAACGAACTTAGCTTTGGGCCTGATCCAGACCCCGGCTACTTTTGTGCAAGCAGTGCGCATGGTGGAGGGACTTGCCCTACGAGCAACGGGGAAATGCTGCTCAAGAGAACCCCATGAAGCCCCTCCGCATGGCCATGATTGGCGCAGGCCGCATGGGCCTGGCCCACGCCCGCATCCTGGCCGGGCGCTTTGAGTGCCGGGTGGTGCGGGTGGTGGATACCGTGGCCCAGAACGCCCTTCGGGTGGCCGCCGAGGTGGGGGCCGAGGCCAGCACCGCCCTCGAGGATGCCTTCAAGCCCGACATCGACGCGGTCATCATCACCACCCCTACCCCCACCCACGCCGAGATGGTGGAGGCCGCCGCACAGGCGGGCAAGGCCATCTTTGTGGAGAAGCCCATCGCCCTGAGCCTGGAGGCCGGGCGGCGGGCGGTAGAGGCGGTGGAAAAAAGCGGGGTGCCCTGCCAGGTGGGCTTCCAGCGCCGCTACGACCCGGCCTATGTGCGGGCTAAGGAGCTAATCGAGGCGGGCGCGCTGGGAAGGCTCGAGGGCATCCGGCTGGTGGGGCGCGACCCCCACCCGCCCGGGCTCGAGTTTCTCAAAACCAGCGGCGGCCTTTTGGTGGACATGGGCATCCACGACCTGGACTCGGCCCGCTTTCTTTTGGGCGAGGTGAGCGAGGTCTACGCCATCGGAGGGGCCCTGGCCGAGCCCCACCTGGCCCAGCACGGCCTCTTCGACACCGCGGTGGCCACTTTGCGCTTCGAGAATGGGGCGGTGGGGACGCTCGAGGTGGCCCTGCGCACCGCCTACGGCTACGACATCCGCTGCGAGGTGCTGGGCGAGAAGGGCCGCCTCCACATCGAGCAGGATCTGCGCCCCAACCTTTGGCGCTACGACCTACAGGGCGGCCACTTCGAGCGCCCGCGCAACTTCGAGGAGCGCTTCGCCGAGGCCTACGCCGCCCAAATGGTGGCCTTCGCCCGCAACCTGCACGCGGGCCGGCCCCTTTACCCGAGCGTACGCGACGCCTGGTACTCGCTGCGGCTGGCCAAGGCGGCGCAGCACGCCCTGGAGACCGGCCAGGTGGTAAGGGTGAGCGAGTACGGCGAATTGTGACCAAGGAGGTGTGACTTGCGCACGCAACGACTAACCGTAGCCCAGGCCCTGGTGAGGTTCCTGGCCGCCCAGTACACCGAGCGCGATGGCCGGAAGGAGCGGCTTATTGCCGGGGTCTGGGCCATCTTCGGACACGGCAACGTGGCCGGGCTGGGGCAGGCTTTGGAGGAGTACGGCGACGAGGTGGGCCTACCCACCTACCGGCCCCAGAACGAGCAGGCCATGGTTCATGCGGCCATCGCCTACGCCAAGCACAAGAACCGGCTTTCTACCTTCGCCTGCACCGCCTCGGTGGGGCCGGGTTCCACCAACATGCTCACCGCCGCGGCCACCGCTACGGTCAACCGGCTGCCGGTGCTGCTTTTGCCCTCCGACTACTTCGCCAACCGGCTGCCCGACCCGGTTCTGCAGCAGCTCGAGCACCCCACCGAACACGACGTCAGTGTTAACGACGCCTTTAGGCCCCTCTCGCGCTTCTTCACCCGCATCACCCGGCCCTCCCAGCTTCTCTCGGCCCTGCCCGAGGCCATGCGCGTCCTTACCGACCCCGCCGAAACCGGGGCCGTCACCATCGCCCTGCCCGAAGACGTGCAGACCGAAGCCTACGACTGGCCCGAAGCCTTCTTCGCCCAGCGGGTTTGGCGGGTGCGCCGCCCGGTACCCGAACCCGAGGCCCTAGCCGAGGCGGTAGCGCTCCTCAAGCAGGCCAGAAGGCCCCTGATCGTGAGCGGTGGGGGCACCCTCTACGCCGAGGCATCCGAAGCCCTGGCCGCTTTGGCCGAGACCCTGGGCCTCCCGGTCTGCGAGACCCAGGGGGGCAAAGGCGCTTTGCCCTGGAACCACCCTTGGTGCGTGGGGCCCATCGGGGCCAACGGGGGCACGGCGGCCAACCGGCTGGCCCGCGAGGCCGACGTGGTGCTGGCGGTGGGCACCCGGCTCGCCGACTTCACCACCGCCTCCAAGACCGCCTTCCAGCACCCCGGGGTGCGCTTTATTGGCCTCAACGTGGCCCCCTTCGACGCGGCCAAGGCCAACGGGGTGATGCTGGTGGCCGATGCCCGCCGGGGGCTGGAAGCCCTGCTGGAAGCGCTCAAAAGGCACCAGGGCAGCCCAGCTGCCTACCGCGCCGAGGTGGCCCGGCTCAAGCGCGAGTGGGACGAGACCGTGACCGCCTACCGCACCCCCAAGCCGGGAAAGAACCCGATGGCCCAGGCCGAGGTGATAGGCCTGGTGAACGAGGTGTACGGCGGCAAGGCCACGGTTATCTGTGCGGCAGGTAGCTTGCCGGGCGATTTGCTCAAGCTTTGGCGGCCCGAAGACCCCAAGGGCTACCACCTCGAGTACGGCTTCTCCTGCATGGGCTACGAGATTGCGGCAGGGGTGGGGGTAGCCCTGGCCGAACCCGGGCGCGAGGTGGTGGTCTTCGTAGGGGACGGGAGCTATCTGATGATGAACTCGGAGATTGTGACCGCGGTGGCCGAAGGGCTTTCCTTCACGGTTGTGCTGGTGGATAACCGGGCCTTTGGCTCCATCCGCGGCCTGCAAATGTCGTTGGGCTCGCCCTCCTTCAACAACGAGCTGCGCCGGCGAAACCCCAAAACGGGCCGCACCGACGGCCCCCCTGTGCAGGTGGACTTCGCCAAGCACGCCGAGGCGATGGGGGCTTTGGTCTGGCAGCCGCAGAACTACGCCGAGCTGGAGAAAGCCCTGAAAGAGGCCCGAAGGGCCCAGGGGGTGCGGGTGGTGGTGGTGCCGGTGAGCGTAGACGACCGGGTTCCCAGCTTCGAGGGCTGGTGGGATGTGCCGGTGGCGGAGATCTCGAACCAGCCAGCAGTAAAGCAGGCACGCCGGGAGTATGAGGCCCACCTAGCGAAGCAACGACGGTATTTCTGAGGTAGGCGCACCATGGCAATCCGTTTTGGCAACGCCCCCTGTAGCTGGGGCACCATCGAAGGGTTTGGGCAGGGCATCGGCTACCGCCAGATGCTCGACGAGCTGGTCGAGGCCGGCTACCGCGGCACCGA
Source organism: Meiothermus sp. QL-1 (assembly GCF_003351145.1). Lineage (NCBI taxonomy): Bacteria > Thermotogati > Deinococcota > Deinococci > Thermales > Thermaceae > Meiothermus > Meiothermus sp. QL-1. Next base: position 23,291 of record NZ_QQSV01000005.1, read on the forward strand.
GCTGGGCGACTGGGGCTACATGCCCACCAACCCAACAGAGCTACGGCAGGAGCTGCAGCAGCGCGGCCTCACCCTCCTGGGGGCCTACGAGGGGGTTTATCTCAAAGACCCCGCCGAGCACGGCCCGGGGGAGGCCCGGGTTCTGCGCACCGCCCGCCTGCTCAAAAGCGTGGCCGAGGTGGGCGACGGGTGGCAACCCCTGTTGGTGCTGGCCGACGAGCACAGCCGCGACCCGTTGCGCTTCCAACACGCAGGCCGGGTCAGGCCCGAGATGGGTCTCTCGGCTTCGGAGTGGAAGACCTTTGCTTTGGGGGCCGAGCGTATCGCCAAGGCGGTGCGGGACGAGACCGGCCTGCGCACGGTCTTCCACCACCACTGCGCGGGCTATGTGGAAGCGCCCTGGGAGATTGAGGCCCTGCTCGAGCACACCGACCCCAGCCTTTTGGGCCTGGTCTTCGACACCGGGCACTTCCTTTACGGTAGCGGGGAAAACCGCCCCGAAGCAGTACTGGAGGCCCTGGAGCGCTTTCAAAAGCGCATCTGGTACGTGCACTACAAGGACTGCCACCCCGGCGTGGCCCAGGAAGCCCGCACAAAGGGCTGGAACTACAAGGAAGCAGTGGGCAGAGGAGTGTTCTGCGAACTGGGAGCAGGCCAGATCGACTTTGGCACGGTAACCCGGAAGCTCCTGGCCCTGGGCTACGACGGCTGGATTACCGTGGAACAAGATGTGCTGCCCGGCATGGGGGCCCCCAAGGCGAGCGCCGAGCGCAACCGGGCCTACCTGCGCAGGGTGACCGGCTACTAGAACCCCATGAACCCCACCTACGACCTCATCACCATTGGCCGCTGCTCCATCGACCTCTACTCCCAAGACCTGGGGGCAGCCTTTCCCCAGATTCGCACCTTTGGGGCCTACCTGGGCGGAAGCCCGCTGAACATCGCGGTGGGGGCAAGGCGGCTAGGCCTGCGCACCGCCCTGCTCACCGCCGTAGGCCCCGACCCGGTGGGCGAGTTCGTCCTGGAGCGGCTCAGGCGGGAGGGGGTGGAGACCCGCTTTATTCCGGTCAAGCCCGGCACCCGCACCCCGGCGGTGCTGCTGGGCATCGAGCCCCCGGACCGCTTTCCTATCACCTTTTACCGCGAGAACGCTGCGGATATTCAGCTTTCCATCGACGATGTGGCGGCCTTGCCCCTGGCCCAGACCCGGGCCGTGCAGCTTTCGGGGGCTGCCCTGGCCAAGGAGCCGAGCCGCAGCGCCATCTTCTACGCCGCCGAAGAGGCCAGGGCCCTGGGCCTCACGGTCTTCCTCGACCTCGACTTCCGCGCCGACGCCTGGCCCGACCCCCGCGCCTACGGCCTGGCCCTGCGAGCCCTGCTGCCATTGGTGGACATCGCTATCGGCACCGAGGAAGAGGTCAACGCAGCCATGCTGCGCCGCCCCGAGGACGTGGTCATCCGCCACTCCCAAATTACCGCGCCGGAAATCCGGGGCAACCTTGCGGCCAACATAGAGGCCCTGCTGGCCCGGGGGTTGAAGGCCCTGGTGGTGAAGCGGGGGGCCCAAGGCTCGGCGGTCTATCTACCCAGCGGGGAAGTGGTGGTCGCCTCCGGCTTTCCGGTGGAGGTGGTGAGCATCCTGGGCGCAGGGGACGCTTTTGCTGCTGGCTTCATCTACGGCTACCTGCAGGGTTGGGACTGGTACCAATGTGCCCGCTTAGGCAACGCCTGCGGGGCCATTGTGGTGGGGCGCATCGGTTGCGCCGACTTCACCCCGTACCTGGACGAGGTACTGGCCTTTGTAGAGGCTCGAGGAGGTTTTTGATGCATGCTCTGGGCGTGTGTACCTGGACTCTGGGCCCTTTGCCCCTGCCCGAAATTTTGGCGCGGGTTCGGCGGCTGGGGTTTAGTGGGGTAGAGCTGCTAGGCGATTTAGAAAACCTGACCACAACCGCAGTGCGAAACCTTTTGATTCAGGAAGACCTGGCCGTCTACTCGCTCACCCCGGCCAACGTGGATCTGGCCCACCCCGAGCCTGCGGTGCGAGGGGTAGCGCTGGACTACTACCGGCGCCTGCTGGACTTTGCCGCCGAGCTAGGAGGGCCCAAGGTGTCCTGCCACGGGGCCATGGGCCGGGTGGCCCCCCATATGAACATTGAGGAGCCCAGTCCGGCTGCGGCCATCCTCGAAGTGGGCCCCCACCTGGGGCTCTTCCACCTGGCCGACTCCAACCGGCTGGGCTTGGGCCACGGGCACACCGATTTTGCTGCCTTGCTGGGGGCTTTGCGCCAGGTGGATTACCGGGGGCCTTTGATCCTCTTTGTAAAGCCTGGGAACTACACTCCGCTTATCTAGAAAACAAGCTGGCCCACAGCCGGGCCTATCCTATCTGATCTGGGAGGAAACATGAAATCGTTTGGCGTTGCCCTCTTGGGTGCAGGCCGCATGGGCCTGGAGCACGCCCGCACCCTGCTCGCCCTGCCCGAGGCCCGCGTACTGGCAGTGGCCGACCCCAACTGGGAGGCCGCCGAGGCCGCTCGCAGCCTGACACGAGCAGAAAAAGCCTACCTAGAGCCGCTGGAAGCCATTCAGCACCCCGGCGTAGAAGCGGTGGTGATCGCCACCCCTACCAATACCCACGCCCGCTACATCGAGGCCGCAGCGCAGGCCGGCAAGGCCATCTTTTGCGAGAAGCCGGTGGCCCTGGACCTGGCCGAGACCCGGCGGGTGATGGGGCTGGTAGAGGAAAAAGGCGTGCCCTTTCAGATTGGCTTCCAACGCCGCTACGACCCGGCCTACCTCGAGGCCAAGCGCCGGATCGAGGCCGGGGAAATCGGCCCGGTGGAGCAGTTCATCGCGGTCATGCGCGACCCTGCCCCCCCGCCTTTGGACTATCTCAAGGCCTCGGGGGGCCTCTTCGTGGACCAGGCCATCCACGACATCGACTGCGCCCGCTACCTGGTGGGCGAGGTGGTGGCTGTGCACGCCTGGGGCGAGGTGCGGGTAGACCCCAGGATCGGCGAGATTGGCGATGTGGACACCACCAACCTTTCCCTGCGCTTTGCCAATGGTGCGCTGGGGGTCATCCAGAACTCCCGCCGGGCGGTCTATGGCTACGACGTGCGCACCGAGGTGTTTGGGGCTAGGGGCAAGCTGGTAATGGACGCCACCCCCAAAACCCCCCTATGGCGCTACGGCCAGGGGGTGCAGGCCGACCACTACCACTTCTTCATGGACCGCTTCAAGGAGGCCTACCGGCTGGAGCTCCAGGCCTTTTTCCAGGCCCTCTTGGAAGGCCGTCCCCCCAGCCCGGGGCCAAAGGACGCCCTCGAGTCGCTGCGCATTGCCCTGGCCGCCACCCAAAGCCTGAGAGAGAACCGGGTGGTGCGGCTGGAGGAGGTGGCATGAACCTGTTCAAACCCCAGCCGGGACGGGTGCGGGTGGCGATGGAGCCCCAAGGGGGGTGGCGGTATCTGCGCTTTCGGGTTCTGGCCCTGGAACCGGGCGAGGTGGAGCAGGGCCAGACCGAAGGAGAGGAGATGGCTCTGGTGCCCCTGGCGGGCCGGGTAGAGGTGGAGGCCGAAGGCCAGGTATTCGAGCTTTGCCGCAGCGATGTCTTCCGCGAACTGCCCCAGGTGCTTTACCTGCCGCCCGGCACGGCCTACCGCCTTCAGGCCCAAAGCCACGCCGAACTGGCCCTGGGAGGGGCGCCGGCCGAAGGCCTCTTCCCCCTGCGCCTCTTCCAACCCCAGGAGATGCGGGTAGAGATGCGGGGCGGGGGGAATGCCCTGCGGCAGGTGAACCACATCCTGGGCCCTGAGCTGCCCGCTGAGCGGCTTATTCTGTACGAGGTCTACACCCCCTCGGGCTTCTGGTCGGGCTGGCCGCCCCACCGCCACGACGGTCGGCTGGGCTCTTTGTATCTGGAAGAAACCTACTACTACAGAATCCAGCCGGCCCACGGCTTCGCCATCCACCGCAACTACAGCCCCGAGGACGGCCTGGACGAACTTTTGCTGGTTCAGGACGGCGACCTGGTGCTGGTGCCCAAGGGCTACCACCCCGTGGCCGCTCCCCCTGGCTCCAACGTCTACTACCTCAACTACATGGCCGGCGAAGCCCGCCTGGAAGCCCGCGCCACCCCGCCGGTAGACGACCCCCGCTGGGCCTGGATGCGCCAGGACTGGGCGGGTAGGCCCATAAAGCTTCCCGTTGGGAAGCCTGTGCAAAGATAAAGGGGTGGAAACCTTGCGGGGCGAGGAGCGAAGGAGCAGGATCATAGAGCTGTTGGAGCAGAAGGGATCGGTGCTGGTGGAGGACCTGGCGGCCACCTTTGGCGTGAGCCAGGTCACCATCCGAAAGGACTTGAGCGAGCTCGAGGCCCGGGGTTTGCTACACCGCACCCATGGGGGGGCCACCTACGCCCACAAGAGCCTCTTTAACCCCTCCTTTCGGGAGAAAATCCACCTCCAGCAGGCCGAGAAGCAGGCCATCGCCAAGGCCGCGCTGGAATACATCGAGGAGGGGGATACCCTAATCCTAGACGCTGGCAGCACCACCCTGACCCTGGTGCGGCTCATGAAAAGCCGCTTCCGCTCGCTCTACATCATCACCAACTCGGTGCCTATTGCCAGCGAGTTGACAGAGACCCGATGGGAGCTTCTCCTCACCGGCGGGCAGGTGCGCCACCACAGCATGGCCCTGATCGGACCGGCCGCGGTGCGCACCCTCGAGACCTACCACGCTGACAAAGCCTTCATGTGCGCCACCGGGGTCTCGCTAAGTCGGGGTTACACCACCCCCAACCCCTACGAGGCCGCCACCAAGCAGGCCATGCTCAAGGCCGCCGACGCCGCTTTTGCCCTGGTGGACAGCACCAAGCTAGGCCGGGCCACCCTGGCCAGCTTTGCCACCCTGGGCGAGGTGGGCCTGCTTATCACCGACACCGGGGCGCCCCGGGAGTTCATCGCCGAGCTCGAGCGCCTGGGCCACGCCTACCGGCTGGTGGAGCCAGAGGGGGTGCGCGGGGCGGCCAGGGTGGGCTAGTTGCCCATCCTGGCCGGGCTCCGTTCGGCCAAAAAGAGCCAGGTCTCCAGCACGCTATCCGGGTTGAGCGAGATGCTCTCGATGCCCTGCTCCACCAACCAAAGGGCAAGCTCGGGGTGGTCGGAGGGCCCTTGGCCGCAGATGCCGATGTACTTGCCCATCCTTTTGGCTGTGCTGATGGCCCGCTCGAGCAGGAACTTCACCGCCTCGTCCTGCTCGTTGAAGAGCTCGGCCACCAGCCCCGAGTCGCGGTCTAGGGCCAAGGTGAGCTGGGTCAGGTCGTTGGAGCCGATGGAGAAGCCGTCGAAAAGCTCCAGAAACTGCTCGGCCAGAATGGCGTTGGAGGGCACCTCGCACATCATCACAATCCTGAGGTCGTCCTGGCCCCGCTCGAGGCCGTTGGCCTTCAGAATCTCCAGCACCGCCTTGGCCTCGCCCACCGTGCGCACGAAGGGCACCATCACCCAGACGTTCCTGAGGCCCTTCTCCTCCCGCACCTGGCGGATGGCCTGGCACTCCAGGGCAAAGGCCTGGGCGAAGGCCGCCGAGCGGTAGCGCGAGGCCCCGCGGAAGCCGATCATGGGGTTTTCCTCCCTGGGCTCGTAGCGGCTACCCCCCAGGAGGTGGGCGTACTCGTTGGACTTGAAGTCCGAGAAGCGCACAATCACCGGATGGGGGGCGAAGGCCGCAGCAATCATGGAGATGCCCTCGGCCAGCTTCTCGCGGTAGAAGTCCACCGGGCTTTTGTAGCCCGCGGTGCGCCGGGCAATCTCGGCTTTGAGGTCTTCGGGAAGCTGCTCGAAGTCCAAAAGGGCCTGGGGGTGAATGCCGATGGTGTTGTTGATGATGAACTCGAGCCTGGCCAGCCCCACCCCGGCGTGGGGCAGGTTGGCGAAGCTGAAGGCCCGCTCCGGCGAGGCCACGTTCATCATGATCTTGGTGGGAATAGGGGGCATCTTGTCGAGCTCAATGCGCCGCACCTCGAAGCGCGGCGTGCCGGCGTACACCCGGCCCACATCCCCCTCGGCGCAGGAGACCGTGACCACCTGGCCGTCCTCCAAAACCTCGGTGGCCCCGGCTGCCCCCACCACCGCGGGAATGCCCAGCTCCCGGGCCACGATGGCCGCGTGGCAGGTGCGGCCTCCCCGGTTGGTCACGATGGCCGCGGCCCGCTTCATCACCGGCTCCCAGTCGGGGTCGGTCATATCGGCCACCAGCACGTCGCCCGGCTCCACCCGGTGCATCTCGCGGGGGTGCTGAATCACCCGCACCCGCCCGGCCCCAATCCGCTGCCCCACCGCCCGGCCCGTGACCAGCACCTCGCCCCGCTCCTTCATCTCAAAGCGCTCGATGACCCGGCTGCTGCGGCTTTGCACCGTCTCGGGGCGGGCCTGCAGGATGTAGATCTGGCCGTCCAGCCCGTCCTTGGCCCACTCGATGTCCATGGGCCGGCCATAGTGCTGCTCAATCAGGAGGGCCTGGCGGGCCAGCTCGAGCACCTCCGCATCGCTCAGCGCGAAGCGGCCCCGCTCCTCCGGCGTGGTGGGCACCGCCTCTACCCCCTGGCCCTCGGCGTAGACCATCTTCTGCATCTTGCTCCCCAGTGTGCGCTGCAAAATGGTGTTGCGCCCCTCCAGAAGGCCCGGCTTGTAGACGTAGAACTCGTCCGGGTTCACCGCTCCCTGCACCAGAAGCTCCCCCAGGCCGTAGGTGGCGGTGATGAAGATGGCGTCGCGGAAGCCCGACTCGGTATCCAGGGTAAAGGCCACCCCGCTGGCCCCCAAATCGCTGCGCACCATGCGCTGCACCCCAGCCGAAAGCGCCACCTCCTCGTGGGCAAACCCGTGGTGGACGCGGTAGGCAATCGCCCGGTCGTTGTAGAGTGAGGCGAAGACCTTTTTGATGTGCAAAAGCACGTTCTCGATGCCCTTTACATTCAGGAAGGTCTCCTGCTGACCGGCAAAGCTGGCCTCGGGCAGGTCCTCGGCAGTGGCGCTGGAGCGCACCGCAACAGAAAGCCCGCCTTTTGCGGCGGACTCGAGGCGGATGTAGGCGTCTACGATGGCTACCTCTAGGGCTTTGGGTAGCTCGGCGTTTTCCACCCAGCCGCGAATCTCGGCCCCTACGCGGGCCAGCTCGGCCACATCGTCCACATTCAGCTTTCGCAGGGCCTGGTTAATGCGCTCCTCGAGCTGGTTGTGCCTGAGGAAGTCGCGGAAGGCCTCGGCCGTGGTGGCAAACCCCCCCGGCACCCGCACCCCGGCCCGGGAAAGGTGGGCCATCATCTCGCCTAGGGAGGCGTTCTTGCCCCCCACCACCTCTAGGTCTTTCATACTGAGCGTCTCAAACCAGCGAATATAGGGCATGGTCCACCTCGGTACTCCCGATGGTAGGGGAATGTACCCAAGGGTTGGAGGGGGCGCGGCTGATGTATATATAACCCCCACTTTGGTGTAGAGCAAGTTACACCCATAAACTACACTGTTTGCCATGCAGCGCACCGTCTTCATCGTCTCCGACCACACCGGCCTCACAGCCGAGTCGGTGGCCCGGAGCCTTCTGGCCCAGTTCGAGGGGGTCTCGTTCCGCTACGTTATGCGCCCCTTCACCAACAGCGAAGAAGAGGTCTACGAGCTCCTTTACGAGATCAACGCCACCCACCAGCGAGAAGGGGTACGGCCCATCGTCTTCTCCACCCTGGCCAACCCCACCCTCAACGACCAGCTCAAGACCGCCCCAGCGCTGCACTTCGATCTCTTTCGCACCTACTTGGGCGAGCTGGAGCGCGAGCTGGGCCGGCCCCCCACCGGCAGGGTGGGGCGGCTCCACAGCATCAGCGACCGCAACTACTTCACCCGCATCGAGGCGGTGGACTTCGCCCTCTCCACCGACGACGGCCTGGGCGAGCGCTACTACCAGATGGCCGACGTCATCCTGGTCGGGGTGAGCCGGGCCGGTAAGACCCCCACCTGCTTGTTTTTGGGGATGCAGTACGGCATCCGGGCCTCCAACTACCCCCTGGCAGAGGAGGATTTTGAGCGGGAGGCGCTGCCCAAGGCCATCCAGCCCTACCAGGACAAGGTCTACGGTCTCACCATCCATCCCCAGCGGCTGCACCAGGTGCGCACCCAGCGCAAACCTGGTAGCCGCTACGCCTCGCTGGAGCAGTGCGAGTACGAGGTGCGGCGGGCCGAGCTGCTTTTCAGGCACCTCGGCATCCGCTACTTCGACACCACCAGCGCTTCCATCGAGGAGATTGCCGCCAACATCGTGCAGACTGCCGGTCTGGAACGGCGCATTGGCTAGCTACCAAACTCCAGAATCCCGACTAAAACACTTTACTTTACGGGGCCCAGGCCCTATGCTCTTATTGCGAGTGATTCGCAGTAAATACCGCTCGCTATCCAGAGGGGAAACATGGCCAACCAACTCGAAATCCGCAATCTGCACGCCCGCATCGTAGACGGTGAAGCCATTCTAAAAGGGGTCAACCTGGTGGTGCCCAAGGGCCAGATTCACGCCGTTATGGGCCCCAACGGGGCCGGAAAGAGCACCCTGGGCAAGGTGATCGCCGGCGACCCGGGCTACGAGGTGACCCAGGGCGATATCCTGGTAGACGGCGAGAGCATCCTGGAGCTTGGCCCCGACGAGCGCGCCCGCAAGGGGCTCTTCCTGGCCTTCCAGTACCCGGTGGAGGTGCCCGGGGTCTCCAACGCCAACTTCCTGCGGCTGGCGCTGCAGGCCAAGCGGGGCGAGGAGGTGAGCGTCTCGGAGTTCTACGCCAAGCTGCAAAAGGCCCTGGAAACCCTGGAGTGGGACGAGAGCATCCTCACCCGCTACCTCAACGACGGCTTCTCGGGGGGCGAGAAGAAGCGCAACGAGATCATGCACATGATGGTGCTGGAGCCCACCTACGCCATCCTGGACGAGACCGACTCGGGGCTGGACATCGACGCTTTGAAGCTGGTGGCCAAGGGGGTCAACGCCATGCGGGGCCCTAACTTCGGCGCGCTGCTCATCACCCACTACCAGCGCATCCTCAACTACATCGTGCCCGACGCAGTGCATGTGATGCTGGACGGCCGCATCGTAACCTCGGGCGGGCCTGAGCTGGCAATGAAGCTCGAGGCCGAGGGCTACGACTGGGTCAAAGAGCTGGCCATAACCGGTTAGGCATGGAGGGAAGTATGCCCGAGAACATCGCGGTTGAAGACATCGGCAACGAATACAAGTACGGCTTCGTGGACGAGGTGAAGCCGGTCTGGAAGGCTGAGAAGGGCCTCTCGCGGCGGGTGGTGGAGGCCATCAGCTACCACAAGGAGGAGCCCGCCTGGATGCTCGACTTCCGCCTCAGGGCGCTGGAAATCTACCAGGCTAAACCGGTGCCCACCTGGGGGGCCGACCTCTCGGGGCTCAACATGGACGAAATCTACTTCTATGCCAAGCCCACCGAGAAGCGCGACGCCCAGAGCTGGGATGAGGTGCCCGAGGAAATCCGCCGCACCTACGAGCGGCTTGGCATTCCCGAAGCCGAGCGCAAGGTGCTGGCCGGGGTGGGCGCGCAGTACGACTCGGAGATGGTCTACCACCAGGTGCGGGAAGAGCTGAAGCGCCTGGGGGTCATCTTTGTCTCCATCGAGGAAGGCCTGAAGCGCTACGAGGACCTCTTCCGCGAGTACTTCGCCACCGTGGTCCCCCCGGAGGACAACAAGTACGCCGCCCTCAACTCGGCAGTCTGGTCGGGGGGGAGCTTTGTGTATGTGCCCAAGGGGGTCAAGGTGGAGCTCCCTCTTCAGGCCTACTTCCGGGTGAACACCGCCGAGCTGGGCCAGTTCGAGCGCACCCTCATCATCGTGGACGAGGGGGCCGAGGTGCACTACATCGAGGGCTGCACCGCCCCCGTCTACACCACCGACTCCTTCCACTCTGGGGTAATCGAGATCATCGTGAAAGAGGGGGCCAAGAGCCGCTACACCACCATCCAGAACTGGCCCCACAACATGTACAACCTGGTCACCCAGCGGGCCATCGTGAAGAAGGACGCCTACCACATGTGGCTGGACGGCAACCTGGGCTCTAAGGTGACCATGAAGTACCCCTCCAGCTACCTGGTGGAGGAGGGGGCCCGCTCGGACATCCTCTCCATCGCCTTTGCCAACACCGGCCAGCACCAGGACGCCGGGGGCAAGCTCATCTTTGCCGCCTCCCACACCGGCGGCTCCATCGTCTCCAAGTCCATCTCCAAAGGCTCGGGCCGCAGCAGCTACCGGGGGCTCATCAAGGTGTACGAAGGGGCCAAGCACGTCAAGGTGAACGTGGAGTGCGATGCGCTTCTGATTAACGAAGAGTCGCGCACCGACACCTACCCCTACATGGAAATCGAGGACGACACCGCCACCGTGGGCCATGAGGCCACCGTGAGCCGCCTCAACGACGAGCAAATCTTCTACCTGCAAAGCCGGGGCCTGCCCGAGGACGAGGCGGCGGCCCTGATCGTGCGGGGCTTTATCGAGCCGGTGGCCAAGGAGCTGCCCCTGGAGTACGCGGTGGAGCTTAACAAGCTGATTGAGCTCGAGATGGAAGGGTCGGTGGGCTAAGATGGAGCTGACCTCCACCCTATCCCGCGATTTGGTGCTGCAGGTCTCCAAGGCCTTGGGAGAGCCCGAGTGGTTGTTGGCCAAGCGCCTGGAGGCCTGGGCCACCTTTGCCAAGCTGCCCTACCCCACCACCCGCACCGAGGAGTGGAAGTACACCGACATCGGCGGGGTGCCCTTCGAGAGCCTGCCGCTGGAGCTACCCACCCAGCAGGCCCGCCCCATCCCCGAGGCGGTACAGGCCCGCATCGCCCAGGCCGAGCTGGCCGGGTACGCGGTCTTCGTAGGGGCCGACCTGGTGCACGTGGAACTTCCCGAAGCCTACCGGGCCCAAGGGGTGGTCTTTACCAGCCTGCACCAGGCCCTGCAGCAGCACCCCGAGCTGGTGGAGAAGTACCTCTTCAGAACCGTGAACTGGAAGGACCTGGTGGGCCCCCAGGCCAAGCGCCCCGAGAACTCCAAGATTCCCGCTCTGAACGCGGCCCTCTTCACCCACGGGGTCTTTTTGTACATCCCCAAAAACGTGGAGTTCAGCAAGCCGATTGGGGTCTTTAAGTACCTGGAAGGCGGCCAACTCTCGGGTTCGCGCACCCTGATCGTGGGGGATGTGAACAGCCAGGCGGTTTACATAGAGGAGTACCTCTCCCCCACCCAGGTCGCCCCATCGGTCAACACCTCGGCCACCGAGATCGTGGTGAGCCCAGGGGCCAAGGTGCGCCACGCCCACATCCAGCTTCTGGGCCAGGGCTTCTACCACTTCCACCGCCAGCGGGCCCTTTTGGAGCGGGATGGGGCGCTGAACGACCTGGTGGTGAACATGGGGGCCTCCCTGAGCCGGGCTGAGGTGCAGTCAGAGATGCTAGGGCCAGGCTCCAGCTCGGAAATGCTGGGGCTTTACTTCACCACCGGGCGCCAGCACGTGGACCACTACACCCTGCAGCACCACGTGGCCGATCACGCCTACTCCGATGTGCTCTACAAAGGCGCGGCCAAGGACCAAAGCCACACCGTGTACGCAGGGCTCATCAAGGTGGAGCAGGGGGCCCAGAAGACCGACGCCTACCAAACCAACCGCAACCTACTGCTTTCCGAGGACGCCCGCAGCGACAGCGTGCCGCAGCTTGAGATCGGGGCCAACGATGTGAAGTGCTCGCACGGCTCCTCCACCGCCCCGGTGGCCCCAGAGGAGCTCTTCTACCTGATGAGCCGCGGCCTGCCCCGCCCCATGGCCCAGCAAATTCTGGTCAAGGGCCACATGGCCGATGTGCTGACCCGCATCCCCATCGAGCCCCTGCGGGCCTACATCGAGAGCATCATCGAGGAAAAGGTCAGGGTGTAGAAGCCTAAGGTTATGTGGAAGCCTGTCGCCAAGCTCGAGGACTTCCAAAACGGCCGGCTGGTGGTACGGCTGGAAGGTGAGAAGGCCCCTGTGCTCCTGCTTTACACCGGCAGCGAGGTCTTCGCCATTGCCGACGTCTGCACCCACGACAAAAACCCCCTTTCGGACGGGCCCCTGGACCTCACCCCAGGGGCCGAGAGCATCCAGTGCAGCCGCCACGGGGCCCGCTTCAGCCTGCGCACCGGCAAGGCCACCCTGCCGGCCCCCCGCCCGGCCAAGGTCTACCGAGCCAGGCTCGAGGACGGCCAGGTCTGGCTGGAGCTCTAGCTACCGGCCAAAGCGCCGTTCGCGCTTCTGGTAATCCCGCACCGCGCGCAAAAAGTCCACCTTGCGGAAAGCGGGCCAGAAAGCATCGAAGAAGTAGTACTCGCTGTAGGCCGACTGCCAGAGCAGAAAGCCCGAGAGCCTGATTTCCCCCGAGGTGCGGATGATGAAGTCTGGGTCGGGCACCCCAGCGGTGTAAAGCCGTTCGGAGATGTGCCCTATGTCCAGCTCGGCGGCCAGCTCCTCGGGGGACTTTCCGGTCTCCGCAGCCTCCTTCAAAAGCCGCTTGACCGCATCCACAATCTCCTCCCGGCCGCCGTAGCCCATGGCAATCTGCAAAAGCATGCCGCTGTGGTGGGCGGTGGAGCGCTCGAGCCGCTCCAGCGCCTCCAGCACCTTGGGCGGAAAGCGGTCGTGACGGCCAATCACCCGCACCCGCACCCGATGGGCGTGGATGCGAGGGTCCTGGGCCATGCGCTCTGCTTCCCGCACAAAAAGCCCCATCAGGGTCTCTACTTCGGCGGGGCTGCGGCTGAAGTTATCGGTAGAAAACACCCAGATGGTCACGGTGGGGATGCCCAGCTCCAAGCACCACTCCAGCACCTCATAGGCTTTCTGCACCCCGAATTCGTGGCCCATATGCCCGGGCAGCCCCAGCTCCCGGGCAAAACGGCGGTTGCCGTCCAATATCAGCCCTAGGTGGCGCGGCACCTGCCCTCGGCAAACCTCGGCTTTGATGCGCCTCTCGTACCACCAATACAGGGGCCTGAGCAAAGCCTCAGCCAGGTGTACAAGCTGCCTTCGCAAAGAGGGCCTGGGAATAGGGGGGGATGTCACCGCCATGCCGCACCTCAACCCTACCCATCTTAGCCAGAAGTCTGTAGTCGGGATGTGCAGGACCTTCATCCCCTTGCCCTGGCCTTAGCCGCAGGGGATGGGCTTGGGTATGCTCTGGGGTATGAAGGTCACCGTCGTTGTGCTGGACTCGGTGGGGCTGGGCTACCTGCCCGACGCCGCGCAGTTCGGCGATGAAGGGGCCGACACCCTCGACCACACCGTGCTCAAAACCGGCCTCGAGCTGCCCCACCTGGCCTCGCTGGGCCTGGGCCACGTGCCGGGCGTGCACACCCTGCCCCAAGCCGCCGAGCCCCTGGGTGCCTTTGGCCGCATGGTGGAGGTGAACCCCGGTAAGGACACCTCCACCGGCCACTGGGAGTTTGTGGGCATCCACCTACAACACCCCTTCCAGGTCTTTCCCGAAGGCTTCCCCCAGGACTTCCTGGCCGAGTACTGCCGGCGCATCGGGGTAGGGGGCTACCTCCTCAACCGGCCCTACTCGGGCACCGAGGCCATCCGCGACTACGGCGAGGAACACCTGCGCACCGGCTTTCCCATCGTCTATACCTCGGCGGATTCGGTCTTCCAGGTAGCCGCCCACATCGGCAAGGTGCCTCTGGAGACCCTCTACGGCTGGTGCATGACCGCCCGCGAGATGCTGGTGGGGCCGCTGGCCTGCGCCCGGGTGATTGCCCGCCCCTTCGAGGGCGAGCCGGGGAAGTTTTACCGGCGCGAAGACCTGCGCAAGGACTTTGCCTTAGAGCCCCCCCCCAACGTGCTGGACGTAATTCGTGCCGGGGGGTTGGAGGTGGTGGGGGTGGGCAAAATCCCCGACATCTACGCCCACCGGGGCTTTAGCCGCGAGGTCAGGGCCGGCAGCAACGAGGAGGGCATGGAGCGCACCCTGGAACTGATGCGGCAGGACTTTACCGGCCTCATCTTTACCAACCTGGTGGATTTCGACGCCAAGTACGGCCACCGCCGCAACCCCGCGGGCTACGCCGAGGCCCTGGCCGCCTTCGACGCCCGGCTGCCCGAGTTCCTGGCGGCCCTGGGCCCTGAGGACTACCTCTTCATCGTCTCCGACCACGGCAACGACCCCACCTACCGCGGCACCGACCACACCCGCGAGTACGGGATGCTTTTGGGGGTGGGGCCCGGCCTGGCCGGGGTGAACCTGGGCACCCGCCCCACCTTCGCCGACCTGGCGGCCAGCCTGGCCAAAGCCTTTGGCCTTGGCTGGACGGGGCCCGGCCAGAGCTTCATCTAGGCGTTTTTCCGCACCTCCTCGAAGGTGTAGCGCTTTAGAATCGCGCCGTTTTCGAATACCGTGTGCAGGATGCTCTGGGGGTGGGGCTGGGTCTCCTCCAGCGGCAGCTCCACCGTGCGGATGCCGCGCTCGTCGCGGATAACGTCCAGGCGGCCCCGCTTGGAGAGCTTGACCGGGTCGTCCACCGGGCTTTTGCCCACCCCGTAGGTCTGGCCGTTCACCGTGACCAGGTGCAGCTTCTGGGCGAACTTCTGGGTGTCGCGGTGGGGGTGCTGCAAGAGGGCCCCGCCCATGCCGAAGGCCACGTTGGAGGCGCTGTAGCCCCACTGCTCGAGCAAGAACAACACCTTGCGAATGGTGTCGGCGTTCACCCCGTCGCCCTGGATTACCCGCACCCCGTTCAGCACCTTGTAGCCCTTGGTGTTGACGGTGGCGCCGAACTTGGCCTCGAGGGTCTGCACCGTGCGCAAAACCACAAAGGGCGGGTCGCCCGAGTCGGGGCGAATCACCGCGGTGGCCCCGGACTTCTGTATCAGCTCGCGCAGCTCTTCCCCGATGATCTGGCCCACCGCGTGCTCGCGGTTGTAGGAGTCGATGACCATGGCGAAAAGCGCACCTGGCTTGCCGTAGGTCTCGATCATCTGGCGGTAGGCCTGGGCCTCCCCCTCCCGGCCAAAGCTGGTCACGGTGGAGTGCTCCATAGCCGGGATGGAGTAGCCGGCCATCTCGGCCCCGTAGTAGTTGCGGGCGTAGACGAGGGCGGTCACAGTGTCGGTGCCCTGGAAGTTGACCAGGTGGGCCATGCCCCCGAGCCCAGCGCTCTCCAGGCTGCTCACCCCCCGCGCGCCAAAGTCGTGCAGCTTGAAGGGCAGCTCGGCCTCGGGGTCGTCGGCGGTCTTTTCCAGGTACTCCCGGATGGTATTGCGGATGGCCCAGGAGATGGTGCAGACCGTGGTGGGGTACCAGACCGCGCGCAAGAGGGCGGTCTCGAGCCAGCCCGGCAGCCAGGGCACCTTGGGGTCGGTGCTCTCGATGATGACCAGCGGGTTGTGCACCGGCACCACCATCCCCTCCGGCACCGCGCGGATGCGCACCGGCAGACGCCCGCCCAGCTCCTCCGCGATGTAGCGCCAGCCCTCATAGGGAAAGGGGAGGCCATGAGCGGTAAATACTTCCCGGGCCTCCTCCACATCGGCCTGGGTGACGCCCTTGCTCAGGTACTCGATCAGGAAAGCCTGCAAGCCGAAGAAGCGCACGAAGTTGTAGTCGCCGCCTCGGCTCTCGATGTACCAGCTGGCATGGGTCATGCCCTTGGGGAACTGGGCGAAGTGGGAGGCCTTGTAGCTGTCGGTGTTGAGAATCAGGTTGTGGGGGTTTAGGGGTCTCATGCGCTCTCCTCTTCAGGTGTTGGCCTTTGGGGAGGCCGTCCCAAAAACCAGCAAATCTGCTGGTAGTGGTCCTCAAAAAAGCGCGCCTGGCTGCGGTCCAGCTCGGCCAAGGGCAGCCAGAAGGCCTGCGGCGCACCCAAGCCAGGCGGCGCAGAAAAGCCCAGGTCGAAGTAGCAGCCGTAGCAGACCACCCGGCCCCGCAGGCTCCGCTCTGGATAGTCGAAGGCCCACCAGGCCGTGGGCCGCTCAGCGGAGAGCCCCAGCCCGGCCTTCTCCCTCAGGGCCCGCAGGGCCGCGGTCAGGAGGGTCTCCTTCGGCCCCAGATGGACCTCCGGCAAGGCCCAGGCCCCCTGCCCCAGCCCACTTTGGCGCTCGACGAGCAGGACTTGGTCCCGGGCCCGCACCAAGGCGCTGACGGTCAGGTGAAGGATGGGGTAGGGGTAGGCCCGCTCGAGGGCACGGCGGTGCTTCAAAGCCCTCCACTCGGCCTGGAGGCGGGCGAACTCGGGGGTCTGGGCAAAACGCTCTAGGTAGGCCCGCACCCCCTCCGGCACCATCGCCTTCCAGCCCTCGTCGCCGCCGAAGTAGCGCTCGCGCACCAGGGTGGCGTTGAGCTCCCGCCTGACCCCGCTCGGCTCGAAAGGCCAGTCGCCAAAACCGTGGAGGTAGTAGCTGCTTTCGTCCTTGTGGTAGCCAACGATGCAAACCTTTTCCTCCTTCCCGACCACCCCCTCCACCGCTTTTCGCACCGCCCGGAACCAGCGGGGGTCGTCGTAGTAGTCGTCGGGGACTGCCACGAAACGGACCCGGGGCTCAAGAGCCGGTTCTAGGCTGGCCCGCAGCATGGCGGTGCGCGCCTCAACGTCAAAAGGGTTTTTGGGGGTGGGGTAGCTGTAGGCGCTGCCCAGGACCACCACCAGCCGGTCGTGGCGGGCCAGAGCGCGCCGAATCGTCTCCAGGTGGGCCAGGTGAGGGGGCTGAAAGCGCCCGATGAAGACCGCTGTGCTCAAGCTTCCCTCCGAAAGCGGTAAAGCTCAGCCGGCCGGAAGCCGGTGCCCTTCTCGAACTCCCCGGTGGGCTGGAGCAAGCCCGAGGCCAGCATCTTGCGGCGGAAGGAAGCTTTGTTGAGCTTCTTTTGCAGAATAATCTCGTGCACCGCCTGCAGCTCGCGCAGGGTGAATTGCTCGGGTAAAAGCTCGAAACCGATAGGGGTGTAGGAGAGCTTACCCCGGATGCGCCGCAGCGCCACCGCCAGGATCTCGGCGTGATCGAAGGCCAGGGAGTATTTTTTTCCCTTTGCATCGTATATCTCGGCTGCGCTGGCCTCGTCCTTGAGCTGAAGGCGAAAAAGAGCACTTTCCTCGGGAATCTCCCGGACGTGGCTCTGCTCCACCAGGGCGTAGTAGGCCACGCTCACCACCCGGGCCCGGGGGTCGCGGCCGGGGGCGCCGAAGGTGTAGAGCTGCTCGAGGTAGATGGGGTGCCGCCCCGGGGCTCTGCCCATCTGCGGGAGCACCCGGGCCTCCAACCCTGCCCTTTCCTTGAGGACCCGGGCGGCGGCTTCCTCGAGCGACTCCCGCCGCTGCACCAAGCCACCGGGCAGGCTCCAGTAGTTGAGGAAGGGATGCTCCTTGCGCTTCACCAGCAAAACCTCTAGGTGGCCCGCCCTGAGGGTCAGGATCACCACCTCCACCGTGACCCAGGGCTGGTCGCCGGAGCCTTCCGGAGGTAGGGGCTGTTCCTTCGAGGAGGGACGCACAGCGGGGACCCCCTTATTCGCGATAAGCATATATGCACAAAAAAAATAAGTCAAGCCAGGTCTGAACGCCGTGCTTGGCGGCAAAATGTGCTCATAAAAGCCTACATATGGATTCCGTTTATGGAACGAGTTGCTTAAATTTTGCCGGTTTGTGGTAATGTGTAAGCGCGGATGTTGGGACCAGTCTCAGGCAACTTATTGCCTTTGCGCACATAAGTGGACCTGCCCCAACCCCGCACGGAAGGAGGCAAAGTGAGCCACGATTTTGACGTAATCTCGGCGGCCAAGAACTGGCGGTTCAAGGAGGTGCGCAAGGTATCGAGCGATATTGCGGGCGAGGTCTTCGCCAGCGACGTGCTCGACCTGGACGAGCTGCGCGAGCTGGTTTCCAAGCCGGTCTGGCAGTCCCTGCAGGCCACCATCGAGAAGGGTGTCCCGCTCGACCCCAGCATCGCCGATACCATCGCCCTGGCCATGAAAAAGTGGGCCCTGGCCAAGGGAGCCACCCACTACACCCACTGGTTCCACCCCCTCACCGGATACACCGCCGAGAAGCACGACAGCTTTTTCGTGCCCATCTCCAGCGGCAAGGTCATCGCCTCATTTAGCGGCAAGGAGCTGATTCAGGCCGAGCCCGACGCTTCCTCGTTCCCCTCAGGAGGGCTGCGGGCCACCTTCGAGGCCCGGGGCTACACCGCCTGGGACCCCACCTCCCCGGCCTTCATCATGCGCCACTCCAATGGGGCCACGCTCTGCATTCCCACCGCCTTTGCTAGCTGGACAGGCGAGGCTTTGGACCTCAAGACCCCTCTGCTGCGCTCCATCGAGGCCCTGAACAAAAGCGCCAAGCGGGCTCTGCAGCTTTTTGGGGTAGAGGTCAACAAGGTCTTCTCCACCGTGGGGCCGGAGCAGGAGTACTTCCTCATCGACGAGGAGTTCTACTACCGCCGCCCCGACCTGGTCATGACCGGGCGCACGCTCTTTGGGGCCAAACCCCCGCGCGGCCAGGAGCTGGAGGACCACTACTTCGGCTCCATCCCCGACCGGGTGCTCTCCTTCATGACCGACGTGGAAAACCAGCTCTACGCCTTGGGCATCCCGGTCAAAACCCGCCACAACGAGGTGGCCCCCAGCCAGTACGAGATTGCCCCGGTTTTTGAGCCCTCCAACATCGCTGCCGACCACCAGCAGCTCATCATGCAGGTGCTCAAGAACACGGCCCGGCGCTACGGCCTGGTAGCCTTGCTGCACGAAAAGCCCTTCGCTGGGGTCAACGGCTCGGGTAAGCACTGCAACTGGAGCATGGGCACCGACACCGGGCTGAACCTGCTCGAGCCCGGGGAAACCCCCCACGAAAACCTGCAGTTCCTCTTCTTCTGCACCGCCGTAATCAAGGCTGTGGACATGCACCAGGACCTCCTGCGCCTGAGCGTGGCCTCGGCCTCCAACGACCACCGCCTGGGCGCCAACGAGGCCCCGCCGGCCATCATCTCCATCTTTTTGGGCGACCAGCTCACCGAGATATTCGAGGGGATGGGCAACGGTCAGCCCAGCTCGAGCCGCCGCGCCGGGGTGCTGGAGCTGGGGGTGCCGGTGCTGCCCCGCCTGCCCAAGCACGCCGGCGACCGCAACCGCACCTCGCCCTTTGCCTTCACCGGCAACAAGTTTGAGTTCCGCGCCGTAGGCAGCAGCCAGAGCATCTCCTTCCCCATCACGGTCATCAACACCATCGTGGCCGACGCCATCGAGCAGATGGTGGAGGCGGTGGAGGCCAAGATGAAGAAGAAGGCCTCCCTCGAGCAGGCCGTGCTGGAGGTGGTCAAGGAGACCTACGCCCAGCACAAGCGCATCGTCTTCAACGGCGACAACTACTCTGCAGCCTGGCACAAGGAGGCCGAGAAGCGGGGCCTGCTGAACCTGCGCACCGCGGTGGATGCCATCGAGCGCTTCACCGACGAAAAGAACATTCAACTCTTCAGCCGCCTGGGGGTGCTCAACGAGCGCGAGATCCACGCCCGCCAGGAGATCATGTACGATATCTACTTCAAGCAGGTCAACATCGAAGGCGAGACCACCGAGTGGATTGCCCAGACCCAGATACTGCCCGGGGCTTTGAGCTACCTGGCCGAGCTCTCGGAGATCGAGGTGGAGTCCCGGGCGGTCAAGCGCACCATTGAGCAGCTCGTGGCGGCCACCGACGCCCTTTCGGACGCGCTGGAAAAGCTCAAGGCGCAAAACGCCGAGCTGGGTGGGGATGAGATACACGAAAAGGCCCACCACATGCGGGACAACGTGCTGCCGGCCATGGCCGAGGTGCGCAAGGCGGCCGACGCGCTGGAGCGGATCATGGGCGATAAGTACTGGCCCCTGCCCAGCTACCGCGAGATGCTCTTTGTCAAGTGAGGGGCTATAGCGTCCATCCGGGTTTTGCCCTACACTCTCTTCTGGACAGCGCACGGTAGATGCCCCCGACATCCCCACCGTAGCCTGTGCTGAGGAAGAGTGCAAGTTGGAGAAACTCAAGCGCTATACGGCCAAGGACGCTGAAGAAACCTACCTCGTCCCCCACTGGGGGGCGGGGTTTTTCCGCGTAGGCGAGGACGGGGAGCTCGAGGTCGCCCCTGAAGGCCCCAAAGGCCCCAGCGCCTCTCTTTTCGAAATCGTGCAGGACCTGCGCGACGAGGGCCGCCCCCTACCGGTGATGCTGCGCTTCCCCCAGATTCTGAAAGCCCGGGTGGTGGCCCTGAATGAGGCCTTTCGCCGGGCCATCCGGAAGTACGAGTACCAAGGGGGCTACCAGGGGCTGTTCCCGGTCAAGGTCAACCAGCGCCGGATGGTGGTGGAGACCGTGGCCCAGGCCGGCAAACCCTACGCCCACGGCCTCGAGGCCGGCTCCAAGGCCGAACTGGCCCTGATTCTGGCTCAGGACCTGCACCCCGAGGCCCTCATCGCCTGCAACGGCTTCAAGGACGACGACTTCATTCGCCTGGCCCTGATGGGGAAAAAGCTGGGCAAGAACGTGGTCATCACCCTGGAGAAGTTCGCCGAGCTGGGCCGGGTGATCCGCATCGCTAAGGAGATTGGGGTCGAACCACAGCTCGGCATCCGCTACAAACTCAAGGCCAAGGGGTCGGGGCAGTGGGAGGAGTCGGGGGGAGAGTCGGCCAAGTTCGGCTTCACCACCCCAGAGATTGTGCGGGCGGTGGACCTCCTGGCCGAGGCCGGAATGCTGGGCACCATCGCCATGCTCCACGCCCACATCGGCAGCCAGGTGACCGATATCCGCCGCATCAAGCAGGCCGTGCGGGAAATAGCCCAGACCTACGTACAGCTTCGTAAGCTGGGGGCCCCGGTGCGCTACCTGAACCTGGGGGGTGGACTGGCGGTGGACTACGACGGCTCTAAAACCGCTTTCTACGCTTCGGCCAACTACACCCTGGAGGAGTACGCCGAGGACCTGGTCTACGTTACCAAGGAAATCTGCGACGGACACGGAGAGGCCCACCCCATCCTGGTCACCGAGTCGGGCCGGGCGGTTACGGCCTACCACAGCGTGCTGGTGCTGGAGGTGGTGGACACCATCCGTCCCCCCGGCGAGGAAAAAATCGAGGTGTCCGAGGGAGCGCACCCGGTGGTGCAGGAGATGTTCGAGCTGGCCGGTCAAATCTCGGCCAAGAACTACCGCGAGATCTACCACGATGCCTACAGCAACAAGGACACCGTGCAGAGCCTCTACGACCTGGGGCTCATCTCCCTGCGCGACCGGGCCACGGCCGAGGCCCTTTTCTACCAGATCGCCCGCAAAACCCTGCGCTTCGCCCTGGAGTTCGACTACCCCGCCGACGAGCTGGAAGACCTGCAGAAGATGCTGGCCGACAAGCTGGTCTGCAACTTCAGCCTCTTTCAAAGCCTCCCCGATACCTGGGCCATCAAGCAGATGTTCCCCATCGTGCCGCTTTCGCGCCTCAACGAGCGGCCCACGCGCGAAGCCACGCTGGTGGACATCACCTGCGACTCTGACGGCAGAATAGACCGCTTCATCGACACCCATGACGTGCGCCACACCCTGCCGGTGCACGAGATCCGGCCCGGCGAGCCCTACTACCTGGGGGTTTTCCTGACCGGGGCCTACCAGGACGTGCTGGGCATGAGCCACAACCTCTTTGGCCGCATCGGGGAGGCGCACGTGGTGGTGGACGAGGAGGGGTACAGGATCGAGCGTTTTATCCTGGGCGAGAAGGCCCGGCGGGTAATCGAGAAGATGGGCTACGAGGAGGGCGAGCTGGCAGAGGCGGTGGAGAAGCTGGTGCGTTCCTCCAGGAAGCTCACCCCGGCCGAAAAAGGAGCCTTCATGGAACTCTACGCGCGCGAGCTGGTGGGGTACACCTACCTAGAAGACTAGTTTACGAATAGGCCCGTTTGTGCTATTCTGGTGGGCGGTCTCGCAGGGCCTCGCCCTGCCGAGCGCTACGGCCCCATCGTCTAGCGGACTAGGACGCCGCCCTCTCACGGCGGTAACAGGGGTTCGAATCCCCTTGGGGTCACCAAATGGGCGACTAACTCAGCCGGTAGAGTGCATCCCTTACAAGGATGAAGTCGGGGGTTCGAGTCCCTCGTCGCCCACCACCCGCACAAATCCAGCGCAATCAGGAAACCCCCGGTGTAATCTGCTCGGGCCGCGGTTTCCCACCCTGGAGCTGGCTGACCAGGGTGGCCGCGACGACCAGGGCTGCCCCAACCAGGCCCTGTGCCCCCAGGCGTTCGCCCAGCATGAAGTAGGCGAAGGCCGCCGCGTACACAGGCTCCAAAGTAAAGACGATGGCTGCCTGGGGAGCAGGCACGCTGCGCTGGCCCATGACCTGCAACCAGATACACAGCGCCGAGGCCACCACCCCCAGGTACAGAATGGCCAGGTAGGGGAAACCGTCCGCCTCCCACCGGGGCGTCTCGAAGAGCATCCAGAGCCCAGACCCCCCTGCCACCGTGAGCATCTGCACCCCGGTTAGGGGCAAGGCCGCGAAGCGCCGGGCATGCCGTTCCATGCGCCAGATGTAGAAGGTGAAACACAGCGCCGTCCCCAGCGTCCAAAGGTCCCCCAGGTTGGGCGGCGAGCCGTCGTAGGAAAGCAGCCCCACCCCCAAAACCGCCAGCCCCGCGGCCATCCAAACGGTCCAGCGCAGGCGGTGACCTAGAAGGCCCAAAAAAAGCGGCAGCATCACCACGTAAAGGGTGGTGATGAAGGCGCTGCGGCTGGCGGTGGTGTACTGCAGGCCCACCGTCTGGGTCAAGTAAGCCAAAAAGAGCAGGGCACCGAGCTCCACCCCTGAGCGCCAAAGGGCTCTTTCCTGGCGCCACAAAAAGGGCAGGAAGAAGAGGCTGGCCAGGGCGAAGCGGGCGAAGTTGATCTGCCCAGGTACCAGACTTTCCAGGCTATCCTTGACCAGCACGAAGGTGCTGCCCCAAAACAAAGTCGCCAGGTTGAGGTAGAAAAGCCCGATAAGCTGGCCGCGGCGCACAAGGAAGAGTCTACCTCCTGGCCCAAGTTCGGCCAAGTCAACGCGCTTTTGCCCCCTGGTAGACTCCTGAGGATGGAAGGCCTGCTCATTCATGCCCTTGTCCGGGAGCTCTCGGATAAGCTGCCCTGTCGCAGCCTGGGCTGGGCTTTTCCCGACGAGAGCAGCGCGGCGGTGCTGCTCGAAGGCGTAGGCAACCTGGTGCTGCGCTACCGTCCCCCCAGCCCCTTGCTCACGGTAGAGCCAGGCCACCTGGAGGGTGAGGCCCGGACCCCCTTCCAGCGCATGCTGAAGACCCGCTGCAAGGGGCGGCTGGTGGCTTTAGAGCAGCCCAAACTGGACCGGGTGGTCGTTTTGCACTTCGAAGGGGAAAGCGGCTTTGTGGAAACCCCCCCCACCCAGCTCATCTTCGAGCTCACCGGGCGCAACGCCAACCTACTCCTATGCACACCGGAGGGGCGCATCCTAGGGCTAGACCGGCCCGTGACCCGGCAGATCAACCGCTACCGGGAGCTGCGTCCAGGCCTGCCCTACACCCCTCCTCCCCCGTACCAGAAGCTGGATCCCCGCCACCTGGGGCCGGAGGAGCTGGCCCCCTTCGTGGGCCGGCCCCTGGAAGAGCTGGTCAGGCATCTGGACGGGGTGGGCAAGGAGCTGGGCACCGAGCTGGCTCGCAGGGCCGGGCTCTCCCTGGACACGGTGCTCACGCCGGCCCACTTACCAGGGCTCCACAGAGCCATCCAAAGCCTGGTGGAACAACCCGGCCCAAAAACCCCCGCGGAGCTGCGAGAAAGCTGGGCCCAGGAGGAGGCCGAGGCCCTGCGCAAACCGCTGCGCGAGGCGCTAAGGCGCCAGATAACGACCCTAAAAGCCCGTTTGGAAGACTACCAAAAAGCCCTGGAGCGGCTAGGGGAGGCCAGCCGGCTGCGAAGCTGGGGCGATTTGCTCTTGGCCTACGCCCATCAAATCCAGCCCGGTCCCTCGGCGCGGTTGCGGGACTTCTCGGGTCAGGAGGTGGAAATCCCCCTCGAGCAAGGCCTCTCCCCCATCCAAAACGCCGAGCGCTTCTACCAGCGGGCCCGGCGGCTGGAAAAAAACGCGGAAAAGGCCCTGGAACGCATCGCCCCCACCGAAGCCGAGATTGCCCGCCTGGAGGAGGAGCTAAGGCGCATTCAACTACTCAGCTACGACGAACTAAGGGCTGGGAACCGCCTCATGCGGGAAAAGGGCCCCAAGGCCGGGCTGCGCCTCCAAAGCCCGGGCGGCTTTGAGGTCTGGGTGGGGCGCAGCAGCCAGGAGAACGAGCTCCTAACCCGCATGGCCCACAGCGAAGACCTTTGGTTCCACGCCCAGGGCATCCCGGGCTCGCACGTGATCCTGCGCACCCAGGGGCGCCCAGCCAGCCTGCCCGACCTGCTCTTCGCCGCCCGGCTTGCTGCCTACCACTCCAGGGCCCGGGGAGAAAAGAACGTGCCGGTGGACTATACCCTCAAAAAACACGTCTGGCGGCCGCGCAAGGCCGCACCTGGCCAGGTCCTCTACACCCAGAGCAAGACCCTCTTCGTAGACGCTGAAGCACCGGAGGAAACAGGCTAGGCCTCCTTGGCCAGCGACAGGGGCACCTCGTCCTCGGCCCGCACCCTGAGGAGCCGGGCCACCCAGGGCAGGGTGGTGCCCTGGACCAGCACCGAGAACAGCACCACGAAAAAGGTCACGTTGAAGATTTTCTGGGCGGCTTCTACCCCCGCCAAAAGGGGGAAGGTGGCCAGCACGATGGGAATGGCCCCCCGCAGGCCCACCCAGGCGATGAAGGCCTTCTCGTTCCAGCCAAAGCGGGCCGTGGGCAGGCTCAGGAAGACCGCCACCGGCCGGGCCACCCCCATGAGAAAGACCGAGAGCAAGAGGGCCGGCAGGGCAACCCCAGGGAGCTGGGAGGGAAAGACCAGAAGGCCCAGGGTGAGGAAGAGGCCGATCTCCATGAGCCAGCTCATGCCCTCGTGGAAGCTAAGCAGGGCGGTTTTGCGGGGGAAGTCCTGGTTGCCCACCACCACCCCAGCCACATACGCCGCCAGGAAACCACTTCCCCCCAGCACCGCGGTGATGGAGAAGACCAAAAGCATCAGGGTGATGGATAAGACTGCGTAAAGCCCGTCGAAACCCAAGCGCAAGCGGCGCAAAAGCCACACCGCCCCCCAGCCCAGCAGGTAACCCAAAAGCAGACCCAGCGTCATCTGCTGCACAAACAAAAGCAGCACCTGCCCACCCGAAGCAGCGGGCTGGGTTAGGAGGGTGGTCAGGCCCACGGTAAGGAAGATGGCCATGGGGTCGTTGGTACCCGACTCGAACTCGAGCAGGGGCTTCAGATGCCTGCGCAAGCGCACGGCCCGCTCGCGCAAAACGCTGAAGACCGCGCTGGCATCGGTGCTGGAGACAATGGCCCCCAAAAGCAGGGCCTCGAGCCAGCCCAGCTCCAAAACGTAGCGGGCAAAGGCCCCAGTCAGCAGCATCGTGAACAACACCCCTAGCGTGGCCAGCGAAAGCCCGGCACCCAAAATGGGCCGCACCGCCGACCAGCGGGTAAAAAGCCCCCCTGAGTAGAGTATGAAGACCAGCGCCACCGTGCCCACAAACTGGGCCAGGGCGTAGTTATCGAACCAGATGCCCCCTGGCCCGTCGCTGCCGGCCAGCATTCCAATCGCCAGAAAAAGAAGGAGACCCGGCACCCCCAGCCGACCCCCCAGCTTGGCGGCCAGCACGCTCAAAAGCAGCAGCACCCCAACAACCAGCAGTATGAGCTCGGCCTTCGGCAAATCTCCCTCCTAGCCCCAGTATGCATCCTGGCGGGAAAAACAAAATGCCCTCCCCTGACTTTGGGCACCGGGCTAGGATGGGGGGGTGGAGTACCTGGCCTACGGGGTGCTGTTCCTGACCTACCTGGGCCTAGGGCTGGGCTACTGGCCGGGCTACCGCATGAACCGGGCCGCCATCGCCCTGACCGGGGCGGCCTTGCTCATCGCGCTGGGGGTGCTCGACTTCGAGGCCGCCTGGCAGGCCCTGGAGCCCCATACCCTGGGCTTTTTGTTCGGGGTAATGGTGCTCAACGCCCACCTGGGCTACGCGGGGTTTTTCCCGCTGTTCTTGGAGCGGCTGGTCCGTCTATCCCGAAGCCCCTTGGGGCTGCTCTTCTGGCTCACTTTGGGCACCGGGGTACTCTCGGCCCTCTTCCTCAACGACACCATCGCCATCCTCTTCACCCCTTTGGTGCTGGGGCTCACCCGAAGCCTGGGCCTGCCGCCGGTGCCCTACCTGCTGGCCCTGGCCGGAGCCACCAACGTGGGCAGCGTGGCCACCCTGACCGGCAACCCCCAGAACATCGTGGTGGGCAGCCTCTCGAAGATCAGCTACCTGGACTTCGCTGCCGCCCTGAGCCCGGTAGCCCTCCTGGGGCTTCTGGTACAGGTGGGGCTGCTCTACGCCCTCTACCCCGCCGTGCGCTCCACCAAGCCACTTCCCCCTCTACCCTCCCTGCGCTTCCGCCGAAGCCGGGCCCTGCTTTTCAAAGGCCTGGGGGTTACCCTGGGCCTGCTGGCGGCCTTCCTGCTGGGCTACCCTCTGGCCCAGGCGGCCCTAATCGCTGCCGGGCTCCTGCTGTGGAGCCGCCGAATCCGTTCTGAGCGGTTCTTCCTGCGGGTGGACTGGGAGCTTTTGGTGATGTTCGCCGGGCTTTTCATCGTCACCGCGGCGGTCAAGACCCTGGGGCTGCTGGAAGGAGTAACCGCCCTGGCCAGCTCCCCCCTCAGCTTCATGGCAGTGACGGTGGGCCTCTCCAACCTTATCTCCAACGTGCCCGCGGTGCTGCTGCTTTACCCCCTGATTCCCCCCGGGGACACCCAGGCCTGGCTCCTGCTGGCCGCGGCCTCGACCCTGGCCGGCAACCTGACCCTTCTGGGCTCGGTGGCCAACCTGATCGTGGCCGAGGCCGCCCGGCGCGAGGGGTACCGGCTCAGCTTCCTCGAGCACCTCCGTTTCGGCCTGCCCCTCACCCTCCTCACCCTGCTCATCGCCTATGCCTGGCTCTACTAGGCTCGAGCCCCGCCTGCTGGCCGTGGCCCAGGAGGTCACCGGCCCCGTCCACGCCGATATCGGCGCTGATCACGCCCGCCTGCCCCGCTATCTTCTGGAAAAGGGGCAGGTAAAGCGAGTTATCGTGGTGGAGAAACACCCCGGCCCCTATGCCAACGCCCAGCGGGCCCTGGCGGGGCTGCCGGCAGAGGTACGGCTGGGGGATGGGCTTTCGGCCCTGCGCCCCGGGGAGGTCCACTCCCTCAGCCTGAGCGGGATGGGGGCCCGGCTCATCCTGCGCATCCTCCAGGGCCACCCCACCCGGCTTCCCCCACGGCTGGTTTTGCAGCCCAACGACAGCGCCGAGCCGCTGCGGCGCTGGGCCCTGCAGGCGGGGTTTGCCCTGGTGCGGGAGCAGATGGTCGAGGGCTTCTGGCGCTACAACGTGCTCACCCTGGAAAAAGGGCACTGCACAGCCTACGAGGGCCTGCCCCTCGAGCTGGCCCTGGCCTTCGGGCCCCTGCTCCTCAGGCAGAAACACCCCCTGCTCCGGGCCGAGCTGGCCGCTCAACTAGAGCGCCTGCGCAGGTTGCCCCGCGTGGAACGCGTACAGCGGGAACAGGCCCGGGTAGAAGCAGCCCTGGCCTGGCTGGAGGCGAGCACGCCCTAGTGCGGCAGCCAACGTTGCAGCAGGCCGTAGAGGTAGGTACCGAGCAAAGCCCCCAGGAAAACCACCAAAGCCCCCGCCACCCCGCTGCCCAGAAGAGCGTAGATGGGCCCCGGGCAAGCCCCCACCAGCCCCCAGCCCAGGCCGAACGCCAATCCCCCCAGGGCATACCGGTAGCGGCCAGGCTCAGGTGGACGCAGGCTGTAACCCCAGCGGCGCAAAACCCAAAGCGAAAGCGCCCCGGTGAGCACCGCACTGCCAATCACCCCATACATATGGAACGAGGCGAAGTGGAACATCTCGTAGATGCGGTACCACGATACAATCTCCGAGCGAACGGCCACAAACCCAAAGGCCACCCCCGCCAGAAGGTAGGGCCAGAGCGCGGCCCGGTTCTGCTCAACAGGGTTTTGCTGGAGCGGGAATTCGTCAGACACAGGGAGCGCCATACCTTACCTCAAGCCCGACAAAAACCAGGGCAAAAGCAGGTGGGCCGACAGAAGGCCGCCGCCGAAAAAGCCCAGGGTGGCCAGCAGGGAGGGCCACTGCAGGGCCGAAAGCCCGGTGATGGAGTGCCCCGAGGTGCAGCCCGCTGCCCAGCGGGCTCCAAAACCGATTAGCATCCCTCCCAGAAGCAGGAAGAGAAAGACCTTGGGATTTTTTAGAGCCTCCAGGGCAAAAAGCTCCCGCGGCCAAAGCCCCCCATCGGGAAAGAGGCCCAGCCGCTGCAGGGAAGCAACGACTGAGGGGTTCAGCTCGAGGGGGGCTGAGTTGGGCAGAAGCACCCCAGCCCCAAACCCACCCAGAAAAATTCCCAG
Organism: Meiothermus sp. QL-1; assembly: GCF_003351145.1. NCBI lineage: Bacteria > Thermotogati > Deinococcota > Deinococci > Thermales > Thermaceae > Meiothermus > Meiothermus sp. QL-1. The sequence continues at coordinate 51,908 of NZ_QQSV01000005.1, forward strand.
CACAAAGGCCAGGTTCCAGCGCTCGGCCCGCCAGTCATAGCGGAAGAAGGGAGCCCGGCTGCCGAGGGCCGCGCAAAGGTGCCTGAGGGAAGAAGAAATGCCAAAACGCCGACGACCGAGGATAAGGAGAAGGGGCACGAAGAGGCCGATGAGGGGGCCCGCCACGTACCAAGGCCAGGGTTGGGAAAGCCCGTCCATAGCTCCCCATAATGGGGAAAATAATTACAAAGATTGTAAACTAATCTGCAAAACCCCGCCCCGAGGGGCAGGAACTAGAGGATTTCCTCCGGCCGGAAGAAGATCCCAATCTCGCGCGCAGCGCTCTCGGGCCCGTCCGAGCCGTGAATCACGTTCTCGTCCACGGTGGTGGCAAAGTCCGCCCGGATGGTGCCGGGGGCGGCCTCCCAGGGCCGGGTGGCCCCCATCAAGCGGCGCATCTCGGCGATAGCCCCAGGACCTTCCACCACCATCGCCACCACCGGTCCACTGGTGATAAAGGCCACCAGGCCCTCGAAAAAGGGCTTCTCCCGGTGCTCGGCGTAGTGCAGCTCGGCCAGCTCGCGGGGGATGCGCATCTTCTTCATGGCCACAATCTGGAAGCCCTTGCGCTCGATGCGCTGGATAATCTCGCCGGTAAGCCCCCGGCGCACGCCGTCGGGCTTGACCATGATAAAGGTACGTTCCATACCGCAGTAGAGTCTATCAGGGCACCCGGAGTTACCGGTTGGCCGGTGTCTGGTTGGAGGGGCTTTGCCCTTCGCCGGGCTTGGTCTCCTCCTTCTGGCCGCTTTCCTCCTTCTTGGGGGTGAGCGCGGTGAGCACCTTCTGCAGGTGGTTCTCCACCTTGGCCGCCTTGCGCACCTCCTCTACCCACCGCTGCGCGGCCTCGGCCCGGCGGGCGGCCAGCACCTGCTGGCGGGCCTGCTCCTTGACCTCCTCGAAGGGGCGCAACACCTCGGCCTTGCGGTCGTTCACGATGAGCACCTGGAAGCTGCCGTCCTCCAGCTTCACCACCTCGCTCACCTCGCCCAAAGGTCCTTTGGGGAAGGTGCCGCGGGTCAGGAAGACCAGCCGGTTGGGCACCGGGGGCAGGATGCCAGGGTTGACCACCCCAAAGTCCTGCACGGTGCCGCCGTTGGCCTTGGCCAGGTCCTCGAGCTTGCCGCCTTTTAGGGCCGCGGCCCGGAAGGCCTCAGCCTTGGCCCGGTCCTCCTTTTTGAAATTCACCGCCTGCACCTTGGCCGAAGCGGGAATGGTGAAGTTGGCCAGGTTGGCATCGTAGTACCGGCGCACCTCCGCTTCGGTTACAGCGACGTTGCGGGTCTGCCACTGCTGGGCCTGGGTGGCGATGTCGCTCTTGGTGCCAAAGAAGGGTTGGTCCAGCTTCTGCGCAGCCTGCACCACGGCCTCCCGGCTGATAAGCTGCTCTAGGGTCTGGGGCAGGAAGAACTGCACCGCCAGCTCGCCCAGGCCCTGCTGGAAAAGCTGGGGCACCTGGGGGTTGGCGAAGAGGATCTGGGTTACCTCGGCCAGGCGAATCTCGGTCTCCCCCACCTTGGCCACCACCGGGTTTTCATGGCGGAACTCGGCCCCTTCGGCCACCTTCACGTTGGCCCTGGCCCGGAGCTGCTCGAGGTAGGCCTCCAGCGCCCCCTGTCCCTTGACCTGCTTGGCGTCCTCCCGCACCCGGTCCTTGACCTCCTCAAAGGGCGCATCGCTGGCGGGCAGGTACTTCTCCACCTTCACGATGTAAAAACGCCCCCCCGCCTCAATCGGCCGGGTAATCTGACCGTCGCGCAGCCTGAACACCGCGTCGGCCACCGCGTTGGGAAAGACCACCCGGGTCACCGGGCCCGGCTCGCTCTTGCCCGCTTGGGCCCCCAGGGCCCCGCCTTGCTCAGCGTTCAGCTTGGAGTTGGCCTTGGCAATGGCGGCAAAGTCGGCCCCGGGCGCGGTGGCCTGGGCGTAAACCCGCTCGGCGGTGGCCCTATCGTCCACCACAATCTGGCGGGCCAGCACGCGCTCTTCGTTCCTGTAGCGCTCGCGGTTGAGCTCAAAGTAAAGCCGCATCTCCGCCTCGGTGGGCTCGGCCCGGTTCTGGATCTCCTCCACCCGCTTGTTGATGCGGATCTGGTCGCGCAGCTCGCTCCGCAGCTGGGCATCGGTGTAGCCCACCTGCGTCAGGAAGCGGTCGTAGTCTTCTCTCTTCTGCAAGCCAAAGCGCTCCCGGATGCTGTCCAGCTCCTTCCGCAGCTCCCCGCTCGAGACCCGGATGCGGGCCGTGTCCTGCAAAAGCGCGGTGGTTATCACGAAGCGATCGGCGAAGTTGATCTCGGCCAGGTTCCTGAGGAGCCCCTCGGGGTTGGTGCTCAAGATAGGGTCGTTCTGCCGGGCCCGGGCCAGCTCGAGCTCGCTCACCGGTCGGCCATTGACAGTAAGAACGGTCTTGCCCTGGGTGCTGCGCTGGCCCTGGGGCGTGAAGAGGAGAATCGAGCCCACCACAAAGGCCAGGGCTAGGATGCCAAAGATTACCGCAACCACCCGCTTGTTGAGTCCAAACACTTGACTGCCTCCTCTTCCGGTGCTACCCTTCTTGGTGCTGATGCACCCGTAGCTCAGTGGATAGAGCGTTCGCCTCCGGAGCGAAAGGCCACAGGTTCGAGTCCTGTCGGGTGCGCCATTTTCTTTTGGTGCCCCCGCGGCGGCGGCGCCTCACCAAGCCCTTTTTACCCTCGGATGCTAAGTCCTGGGTTAAGGGTGCTCGAGCCCACACCAAAAGGCGATTGTAGCACACCGGCGCATGCAACCCCCTCCCCTACCCCTACCCTCGAGCCTCGAAGAGGCCCGGGCGTGGCAGCAAGCCCTGGCCCAACGGGTGGTGCTGCAGGGGGACCTGAGCCGGGTGCGCTACCTGGCCGCGCTGGACGCCTCCCACCCCCCCCGCTTCTCCAGGCCCAGGGGCCCCTCGGTGGCCGTGGCGGTGCTCTGGGACAGGACCAGGGAGGAGGTTCTCGAGGTGGCCACGGCGGAGCTCGAGGAAGCCCTTCTCTTCCCGTACGTGCCCGGCTTTCTCTCGTTCCGCGAGGCCCCTTTGTACCTGGCCGCCCTGGCCCGGCTCTCCCGGCCCCCTGAGGCCCTGCTGGTGGACGGGCAGGGCATCGCCCATCCCCGAGGCCTGGGCATCGCCGCTCATCTGGGGGTGCACCTGGAGCTGCCCAGCCTGGGGGTAGCCAAGACCCGGCTCTTCGGCCAGCCCGAGGCCGAGCTGCCCCAGATGGCCGGCGCGGCGGTGCGGTTGATGGCCAAAGAGCAGGTGGGCTGGGTCTACCGCAGCCGCAGCGGGGTGAAGCCCCTCTTCATCTCCCCCGGGCACCGTGTAGGGCTGCAGGCATGCCTGGACTTCGTGCGCTCCTTGCCCTGCAAAACCCGCCTACCCGAGCCTCTGCGCCGCGCCCACCTCGAGGCCGGGGCGGCCCGCCGGGCGGCAATGTGAGACAGGACCAGATTGGCCCCGGCCGCATGCACTATGGTTTACCTTGCGCTATATTCCATCAAGCAAGGAGGTCTTTATGCGCAAGGTTTCCCGTCGAGAGGCCCTCAAGGTGCTGGGCGCCGCCGGTGTTACAGCAGGTACACTAGGGGCCATGGCCCAGCCCAGCCCCCCCCTGCCCAACGGCGCGGGCTTTTACCGCTTCCGGCTGGGGGAGTACACCCTGATTGTGCTGAGCGACGGTCAGACCCCCCCGGGCAACGCCTTCCCCAACTGGGGGGCCAACCCGGGCCGCCAGGCCGAGTTCGAGGCCGCCCTCAGGGAGAACTTCCTCGAGCCCACCCAGTTCATCAACAACTTCAACCCCATGGTCATCGACACCGGACGGCAGAAAATCCTGGTGGACACCGGGCGGGGCCAGGCTGGGCGGCTTCTTTCGAACCTGGCCAATGCCGGCCTCCGCCCCACCGACATCAACCTCGTCTTCATCACCCACGGCCACGGCGACCACATCGGCGGCCTGGTGCAGGGCGGCCAGCCGGTCTTCGCCAACGCCCAGCACCTCATCGGCGAGACCGAGCTGGAGTTCTGGCTCAGCCAGGCCAATCCCCCCGCCAACCTACTGGCCCTGCGCGACCGCTTCACCCGGGTGCGGCCCGGGGCCGAGATCGCCCCTGGGGTAACAGCGGTGGATACCGCGGGCCACACCGTGGGCCACCTGGCGGTGCAGGTAAGCTCGGGAGGGCAGACGCTCTGGCACCTGGGCGATGCCGGGGGGCACTACATCCTTTCTTTCCGCTTCCCCGACCACTACCTGGGCTTCGACGCCAACCCCCAGCAGGCCGTGGCCACCCGGGCACGCCTGTGGCAGACCGCCGCCGCCGAGCGGATTATGGTGGTGGGCTACCACTTCGCCTGGCCGGGGGTGGGCTTCGTGCGCCGGGCGGGCAACGCCTACGAGTTCGTGCCAGCCTTCTTTGTCTTCTAGCAGGCTCTGGCCCCCAGGGCCCTCCCCGGAGGCTCGGGGAGGGCCTCACATGCTGGCTGACACAGGCTGTACAATCAAGGCCAAAGCAAAGGAGAAGCCTATGCGGTCCACCATGATGGATTTCCCCCTGACCCTGGTGCACCTTTTGGAGCGCGCCGGCAGCCTGTTTCCCAAGGAAGAAATCGTGACGCGGCGGCCCGATAAATCGCTCCACCGCTACACCTACGCCGACTTCTACCGCCGGGCCCGCCGGCTGGCCTCGGCGCTGCAGAAAGCGGGCCTGCAAAAGGGCGACCGGGTGGCCACCCTCGGCTGGAACACCTACGCCCACCTCGAGGCCTATTTCGGCGTCCCGGTGGCGGGCGGGGTGCTGCACCCCCTGAACCTGCGGCTGCACCCCTCGGAGATTGCCTACATCGTAAACCACGCCCAGGACAGGTTCCTGATTGTGGACGACGTGCTATTGAAGCTCTACGAGGCCATCAGGGAGCAGGTGAAGCTGGAAAAGGTCATCGTGGTGCCCCTCTCGGGCCAGCCGGTGCCGGAGGGCTACCAGAGCTACGAGGAGTTTCTGGAGGGGGGCGACGAGGCCTTTACTTACCCCCAGCTGGGTGAGGAGGAGGCCGCCGCCATGTGCTACACCTCCGGCACCACCGGGAGGCCCAAGGGGGTGGTGTACTCGCACCGCTCCATTGCTTTGCACAGCCTGGCCTCGGCCCTGCCCGACGCCCTCAACCTCTCCGGCCAGGACGTCCTCCTGCCGGTGGTGCCCATGTTCCACGTCCTGGCCTGGGGCCTGCCCTACACCGGGGTGATGGCCGGGAGCAAGCTGGTGCTGCCGGGGCCGCACCTGGACCCGGTGAGCCTGCTGGAGCTTTTTGAGGCCGAAGGGGTAACCAAGACCGCCGGGGTGCCCACCATCTGGCTGGGGGTGTTGCAGGCGCTGGAGAAAGAACCCACCCGCTGGAAGCTAAAACCCATGGAGATGGTGGTGGGGGGAAGCGCCGCCCCCGAGGCCCTAATCCGGGGCTTCGACCGCTTCGGCCACACCGTCGTCCACGCCTGGGGCATGACCGAGATGAGCCCTTTGGGCACCGTGAGCCGGCTCAAGCGCCAGCTCAGGGGCGACCCCGAGCTCGAGTACCGCTACCGGGCCCTGCAGGGCCTGCCCACGCCCTGGGTGGAGGTGCGGGCGGTGGGCGAGCAGGGGGTGGTGCCCTGGGACGGCCAGTCGCTGGGGGAGCTGCAGGTGCGCGGGCCCTGGGTGGCGAAGAGCTACCACAACCTGGAGGCAGAGTCGGACAAGTGGACCCCAGACGGCTGGTTCCGCACCGGCGATGTGGTGGCCATCGACCCCGAGGGCTACATCCGCATCGCCGACCGCACCAAGGACCTGATCAAGTCTGGGGGCGAGTGGATCAGCTCGATTGACCTGGAGAACGCCCTGATGGCCCATCCGGCGGTGAAGGAGGCCGCCGTCATCGCCATTCCCGACCCCAAGTGGGACGAGCGTCCGCTGGCGGTGGTGGTGCTCAAGGAAGGGGCCAGTGCAACCCCGGAAGAGCTGCGGGCCTTCCTCGAGCCCAGGTTTGCCAAGTGGTGGCTGCCCGATGGCTACGTGTTTGTGGACGAAATCCCCCGCACCAGCACCGGCAAGTTCCTGAAGTCCAAACTGCGCGAGCAGTACAGGGACTACAAAGCCCGCTCCGCCGCATCCCAGCCCTGAGCGGGGCCTTATAGTCTGAGCATGTCCAGCGCCATAGACCGCTACCTGGAGGCCAACCTCGAGGCTTACCTGCAAGAGACCATCCGGCTCTGCGCCCAGCCCAGCGTCTCGGCCACCGGCGAGGGGGTGCTCGAGTGCGCCAGCCTGGTGGAGCAAATCCTGCGGCAGCGCGGCTTCCAGACCTGGAAAATTGAGGGCTACGGCAACCCGGTGGTGGTGGGCCGGGCCCAGGGCCGATCCGAGCGCACCCTGCTCTTCTACAACCACTACGATGTGCAGCCCCCCGAGCCCCTAGAGCTTTGGGACTCACCCCCATTCGAGCCGCAAATCCGCGAGGGCAAGCTCTTTGCCCGGGGGGCCAAGGACGACAAGGGCGAGTTTATGGCCCGCATCGCCGCAGTGGACGCGGCGCGGGCGGCCCATGGGGGCGAGCTCCCCTGCGGGGTGCTCTTCGTGGTGGAGGGCAACGAGGAAGTGGGCAGCCCCGGCATCGCCCGGTTCGTGCAGGACCACCTGGACCTGCTCCGCTGCGACGGGGCCGTCTGGGAGGAGGGCGGCATCGACCAGGAGGGGCGACCCGGCACCTCGCTCGGGCGGCGGGGGATTCTGGCGGTGGAGCTGGAGGTCCAGACCCTCTCGCGCGACGCCCACTCCGGCAGTGCCCACATCCTGCCCAGCGCGGCCTGGCGCATGGTGCGGGTGCTGGCCTCGCTCAAGGACGAGAACGAGCGCGTCCTCATCCCCGGCTTTTACGAAAAGGTGCGCCCGGCCTCTGAGGAAGACCTGGAGCTTCTGCGCCGCCTGCCCGATAGCGAGGCCTATTTGCGCGAGAGCTTTGGGGTGCGGGGCTTTGTCAACAACCTAAGCGGTTTTGAGCTGAGAAAGGCGGTCTTCAACCCCACCTGCAACATCCAGGGCATCACCGCCGGCTACCAGGGGCCCGGTACCAAAACCGTCATCCCGGCCCGGGCCAGTGCCAAGCTGGACTTCCGCCTGGTGCCCGACCAGGACCCCACCGACATCCTGAAAAAGCTGCGGGCCCATCTGGACGCTGAAGGCTTCACCGACGTGCGCATCGTCCACGCCGACCACATGTTCCCCTTCCGCACCAGCCCCAAGCACCCCCTGGTAGACCTCGCCGCCCGCACCGCCCAGGAGGTCTACCAAAAGCCCTACCAGCTCATCCCCATGACCGGCGGCAGCTCGCCGGTGTACGCCTTCGCCGGTCCTCTGGGCATCCCGGTGATTGACGCTGGGGTGGGCTTCGGCGTTTCCAACCGCACCCACGCCCCCAACGAGCACATCCGCATCCAGGACTTCCACAACGCCGCGCGGCACATCGCCCGGATTTTGGAGGGCTTTGCTGGGATTTAGACCTCGAAACCGCATAGCCAAGCCTTGGCAAGCCCCCCACCGCGTGCTACCCTCAGTCCCGGCGCTATGGACCACCGCGCGGTCATGGAGCGGCTTTCGTTCCTCCCCAAGCTCTACCTGGTGGGGGGAGCCGTGCGGGACCTCCTGGCAGGGCTCGAGCCCGAGGACCTCGACTTCGCCACGGCCGCTCCCCCGGAAGAGGTCATGCGCCTGGCCGCAGCCCACGGAATCCGAGCGGTGCCCACGGGCCTCGAGCACGGCACCGTAACCCTCCTAATAGACCACCACCCCTACGAGGTCACCACCTTTCGCCGCGATGTAGAGACCTACGGCCGCCGGGCCAGGGTGGTCTGGGGCCAGAGCATCGAGGAAGACCTGGCCCGGCGCGACTTCACCATCGGGGCCATCGCTATGGACGCCGAGGGCCGGGTGGTCGACCCCTTTGGCGGGCAGCAAGACCTGAAACGAGGCCTTATCCGGGCCGTGGGCGACCCCAAGGAGCGCTTCCGCGAGGACTACCTGCGGGTCATCCGGGCGGGCAGGCTCGCCGCGCGCTATGGCTTTTCCATAGAGGAAAACACCCTGCAGGCCGCCCGCGAAGTGGCCCCGCAGGTGCTCGAGCACGTGGCCGTGGAGCGGGTCACCGCCGAGCTCGAAAAGGCCTTCCGCGACCCTCGGCCCAGCCCGTTCCTGCGCTACCTCTACGAGCTGGGCCTCCTGGGGCGCCTCATCCCCGAGCTCGAGGGCACCCATCTACTCCTGCAAGACCCCCGCTGGCACCCCGAGGGGGATGTGCTCACCCACGTGCTGGAGGTGGTGGACCGGGCCCCTCCCCGCTACCGCTGGCACGCCCTGCTGCACGACATCGGCAAGAAAGACACCGCGGTGCGGCGGCCCGAGGGCTACTACAGCTTTCCCGGTCACGCGGAGGTGGGGGCCCGCCTCATACCCCGCATCGCCCAGGACCTGAGGCTGCCCAGCCACCTGCGCGAGGAAATCGCGACCACCACGGCCCTGCACATGGTGCCGGCGCTCACCCCCCCCACCCCGGCGGCCATCCGGCGCTTCCAGGCCCGGGCCGGGCCCCACCTGGAGGCCGTAAGGGCGGTGTTCGAGGCCGATGGGGCCGGGCGGCGCCCCCCCGAGGCCTGGCGGTTCTTCGAGCCCCAGCCCACCCCCATTGAGCCCCTCCTCAAAGGGCGTCACCTCATTGCGCGGGGACACACCCCGGGCCCCGCCTTTGGCCCCATGCTGCAGGCCGCCTACCAGCACCAGCTCGAGACCGGCGAGACCGACCTGGAGAAGCTCTACCAGGTTGCCCTGGCCGCCGGCTCGAAACCCCGCTAAGCTCTAGGTATGTCTGTGCCCATCGTTTTTCTACACGCCTTTCCCTACAGCCCGGCCATGTGGGCCCCCCAGCTATCCGTCGTGCGGGGGCACCCCACTTTGGTGCCGGATATCCTGGGGTTCGAAAGCCTGGAACAAGCTGCAGCCCATGTGCTGGTGGAGATGGACGCCCGGGGCTGGCAGCGGGCCGTCTTTGTGGGCCTCTCCATGGGGGGGTACGTGATCTTCCGCCTGTGGAACCTGGAGCCCGAACGCTTCGTGGGGCTGGTGCTGGCCGACACCCGGGCCACCCCGGACACCCCCGAGGGGCGGCGGCTGCGGCTGGAACAGGCCGAGCGGGTAGAACGCGAGGGGATGGCCTTTTTCCCCGAGGCCACGCTGCAAGGACACCTGGGGGCCACCACCCACGCGCGGCGACACGCGCTGCTGGAGGAGGTGCGCCAGGCCCAGCTCCAGGCCGACCCCGCCCGGGTGGCCCAGAGCCTCCGGGCGCTGGCCCACCGGCCCGACTCCACCCCCCTCCTGCCCCACATCGCGGTGCCGGCGCTGGTTTTGGTGGGCGAGGAGGATACCCTGACCCCTCCCGCCGAGGCCCGGGCCATGAACAGCGCCATCCCCGACAGCCGGATGCTCATCCTTCCCGAGGCCGGCCACCTCGCCAACCTGGAAAACCCCAAGGCCTTCAACACCGCCTTGCTGGGCTTCCTGCAGGAACTCCGCTAGACCCCCTGGCCCAGCCGCAGGGCCAGGCAGTCTTCCAGCGCCAAAGGCGACTGGGTCTGCAAGCGCTCGCGCAGGGCATCCTTGGGCCAGATCTTGCCCAGCACCCGCCCAAGCTGGGCCCGGTAGGGGGCCGGCAGGCTGTAACAGCTCTGCAGCTTCTTCCAGGCAGCTTCCTCCTGCCCCAGGCCCAAAAGGGCCTGGGTCTCCAGGCCCAGCCTCCAGCTCTGCACCCCAGGGTCCTGCAGCTCGCCGATCTGCACCACCTGGGCCAGGGCCTCGGCCCATTTGTGCTGCCGGGCCAGGGTCTCGGCATAGCCCAGACGGGCCTGGGCCTGGAAGTAGGGGTCGTTTTGCTTGAGGTAGCCCTGCATCATGCGCTCGGCCTCGGGCGCCGGCAGGAGGAGCGAAAGCTTGAGGGCCACGTCGATGGCCAGGGCGACGTAGCGGTCGCCGGGGAGCTGTTTGGTGGAAAGCTCGTGCTCGAGCTCCCGCAGAATGCGCAAAGCATCGGGGGCGCTCTGCCCTCCCACATAGGGCGGCAGGTAGGGCAGGCCGCAGGCCCGAACCCAGTAGGCCACCGCAATGCGGTAGAGGGTGCGGCGGTGGCGGTAGTGGGCCTCCTCCGGCCGCTCCCGCACCTCCCGCAGATAGCGCTCGGCCTGGGCCAGAAGCTCCAGGGCCTCCAAAGGACGCCCCCGGGCCAGCTCGAGCACGCTGGCCTCGCTCATGGCCCGGGCCCGTATGAACTCGTCGGCGGCCTCCTCAATGGAGCGGTACAAACAGCGCTCAGCCTCAGCGAAGTTGCCGATGCGGCGCAGCACGCTGCCAAAGCGGGCCCGCACCCGCGCTATCTCCTCCGGAGGGGCCCCGGAGGACTCCAGCGCCGCCAGGCCCTCCCGCATCTGGACCTCGGCCTCGTACACCCGCCCAATGCGCAGGAGCAAATCGCCCGACTGGTAGCGGGCCCGGCCCACCAGCAAAGGGTCGTGGCTCACCTGGCGCAACGCCGCCAGGGCCTCCTCGAAGCGGCCCGCGTCCTTGGCCACCAGGCCCTGCCAAAGCCGCACCCGGTCGGCCAAAAAGGGGGGGATGGGCAGGGAGAGGGCCTGCTGCACGTAGGCCTCGGCCTGGGCATAGTCGCCCTGCCAGCGCTCCACCGCTGCCCAGACCAGAAGCCCCTCGGCGCCGATCTCGCCTGAAAGGCTCTCGGGTGGGGGCAAAAGGTTGAGAGCGCCGGGAAAGTCGCCCGCGTCCACCCGGGCCTCGGCGGCCTTGACCCGGGCCCAGGCCTGGATAGAGGGGTCGGCCGAGCGAAATAGCACCTCCAAAGCCTCCAGGGCCTCGGGGTGGGCGTACTGGCCCAGCACCGCCCGGTAACGCACCACCGCCATGGCCAGCCGCTCGCGCTCGCAGGCCGGCCAGCCCTTGGACTCGCCCCACAGCGTGGGCAGAAGGGCCAGGCGGCTCGGGTCCTGGGAGAGCAGCTCTAAAAGCCGGTCCAACCGCCCCGCGCCCCAAGCGTGGTGGAGCTGGCGGAAAACGTCGTGCTTGAAGTAGTCCAGCGCCAGCAGGTGCAGCTTGCGGGCCTCCCGCTCGGGCACGCTGGGCAGAAGGGTGCGCAGCGCCGGCCGTACCTTGCCCTCGCCCAAAGGGGCCAGCAGGGCCCGCTCGGCCTGGGAGAGGTGTTCCAGACCCTTGCCCAAAGCCTTCTCCAGCAGGGGCACCGGTACCCCCGGGTCGGCCTCCGGCGAGAGCACCGCCAGGGCATAAAGGATGGGCCGGAGGGCCGGGTCCTGGGCCAGGTTGGGCGCGCTGCCGTGGGTCTGGGCGGCCTCCAGCAGCACCAGGCGCGAGAGCTCGGCAAAGTTGCGCCCAGCCTGGTTGACCAAGGCCTCCACCCGCTCGGGGGGTAGGTCGGGCAGGCGGTCCCGCACGTAGCGGCGGGCCTCGGCCCGGCTGGGGGCCGAGAGGGGGTGCCAGGCCAGGTTGGGCGGAGGTTCGGAAAGCCCGGCCAGGAAGGGGATGGTGAGCCGACGCAAAAGGGGCTCTATCCAGGCCGAGAGGCCCACCGGGTTGCCCTGGCTGTCGCGCAGGCTCAGGCCCCCCAGCTGACCCTCCCGCTCGGCCCGCAGCAAAAGGGGCCTGCCGTAGGCGTTGAGGGCCCGGGCCAGCTCGTTTTTGAGCTCATCCTGGAGAGCGGCCTGGAGGGCATAGGGTTGGGTGGGGGAAAGCTGGGAGAGAATGCCCTCCAGCTCCACCCCCAGCCGCTCGGCCAGCGGGTGCAGGTGGGGGGCCAGCTCGCCCCCCAGGTTCACCAAAAGGCAGTCGGGCACCGCCCGCTGCACCGCCGAAAGCAGCACGCCCTTGCCGGTGGCCGGCCCCCCTACCACCACCATCTGGGGCTTCTCCCCCTGCTCCAAGGCCCGCACAAAGCGTCGGAAGAGCCGGCGTTTGTCCCTTCCTAAAGCCCGCCGGGCCGACTCCAAGGCCAGCTCGGAGGGCAGGGCGGGGGGCTCGAGGCCGGCCTCGGCGTAAAGGTCGCAGATGACCTCAAACAGCCTCAGCTTCTCCTCGGGGCTGCCCAGGTCCTTGTAGAGGATGTTGCGCACCGTCCCAGCCCGCCCCCCCCGCTCGGCCACCGCTGCCTCGAGCCAGCGCAGGCTACCCTTCTTGCCCCGATGGTCCCGCCCGGAAAGGTGAGGCCGCAAAACCTCCAGATGGGCCTGCCAGAGTGTACTCACACCTCCCACAGTAACTACACCATATTCAGGTGTAGTGTAGTTTGCAAGCGAATCTGAACCCAGGGGCAGGGCTACTGGGCCAGGTCCACCTCCAGGTTCCGGCTCTCCGGCACCCGGATGGGGGCGCTCAGCGGACGGTAGCCGGGGGCCTCTACCTCAAGGGTGTAGGCCCCAGCCTCGAGCAAAAAGAGCGAGCGGGGGGTGGTGCTCCGGGCCACCTCCTGCCCATCCTGGAGGATGCGCACGGTGGGGCTGGGGGCGTTCACCCGCACCTCCAGGGGACAGGGGCAGGTGGGCAGCACCTCCCGCAGACGCCCCTCGGCGGGGAGGGCCTCAGCCGGTGGAGGGGGCTCGGGCTGGGCCTCCGGCTCAGGGGGCGGAGAAGGCGCAGGCTCCTCGGGCACCTCCGGACGAAAGCCTTCCATGGGAGTGGGTGGGGCAGGGCTGGTGAGCAGGTTGGGAGCGCTGCTGTTTAGAAGCACCAGGCTGCCAAAACCGGTAAGACCCAAAAGCACCGCCAAGGCTGCAACCCAGCCCGCCAGGCGGCTTTTGAGGTTGAAAAGGGCCCAAAGCAATAGCAGCACCCCTAACACCCCGAGCCCCCAGAAGACCGTGTTGCCATAGTGCTGGTGAAGCCAGGCCCCCCCCAGGCCGAAAAGCCCAAGCAAAAGGCCAAACCCCATCCAGGAAAGCCCGTTGCGCTGCAGGCGGGTGAGGCCGTAAAGCAGGACCAGCACGCCCAGAATGCCCAGAATCCAGAGAAACAACGCGCTCATGCCTTACTCCTCGAGGCACACTCTAACACCCGGGGGTGAAAAGGGGGTGTAAGCCGGGACTACCCCGCGCCGGGATATACTTTCTTCATGAAGCTCGTCCGATTCGGCGCAGGCCAGTGGGGCATTCTGGAAGGCGAGACCATCCACGAGACCGACGGCCCCGCTGGCAACCCCACCGGCCGCCACTTCGACCTGGGCGGGGTGACCCTCCTGGCCCCGGCCAACCCCAGCAAAATCGTGTGCGTGGGGCGCAACTACCTGGACCACATCCGCGAGATGGGCCACGACTTCGGGGCCGACCTGCCCAAGGAGCCGGGCCTCTTCCTAAAAGGCCCCAACGCCCTGGCCCACCCGGCCAACCCGGCCCGGCCCGACTGCTCGGGCGATGCGGTGCCCTACCCCAGCTTCACCCGGCTTCTGCACTACGAGGGCGAGCTGGCGGTGGTCATTGGGCGGCGCATGCGGAACGTGGAAGAATCCGAGGCGCTGGATTATGTGCTGGGCTACACCTGTGCCCTGGACGTGACCGCCCGCGACGTCCAGAAGACCGACCTGCAGTGGGTACGGGCCAAATCAGCCGACAAGTTCTGCCCTTTGGGGCCCTGGCTGGTGACCAGTCTGGAACCGCAGAACACCACCCTGCGCACCTACGTAAACGGCGAGCTGCGCCAGGAAGCCCATACCAGCATGATGATCTTCCCGGTGGCCCGGATTCTCGCCTACATCAGCAGCTTCATGACCCTAGAGCCTGGTGACGTGGTGCTCACCGGCACCCCCGAGGGGGTGGGTGAGCTTCGCCCAGGCGACCACGTGGAGGTCGCCATCGAGGGCATCGGCGACCTGCACACCCGGATTGAAGCTTCGTAGGGCCTGGTATGTTTCGCTCCCGTCGCACACCACCGGGCGGGGGGGTCTTTTTGGAGATGGACGCGGCCAAGGCCGAGGCCCGCGCGCGGGGGCTGGAGGTGGTGGACCTCTCCATCGGGGCCTCCGACCTGCCCCCACCCCCCGAGGCCCTGCAGGCCCTGAGGGAGGCTTTGGACGACCCCACCACCTACGGCTACTGCCTGAGGTCGGGAACCCAACCCCTTCTGGAGGCCGCCACAGCCTGGTACGCCGAGCGCTACGGGGTGCGGCTCGACCCCCGGCGGGAAGCCTTGGTGCTGATTGGGAGCCAGGAAGGGCTGGCCCACCTCCTTATGGCCGTGGCCGACCCGGGGGACGGGCTCCTGATGTGCGAGGTGGCCTACCCCTCGTACTTCGGGGCCGCCCGGGTGGCCGGGCTGGCGGCCCACCTGATGCCCCTGGGCCAGGACCTTCTGCCCAGGCTGGAAGCCGTGCCCGAAGCGGTGGCCCGGAGGGCCAAGGTTTTGCTCCTCAACTACCCCAACAACCCCACCGCTGCGCTGGCCCCGACCGAGTTTTTCGCCGAGGCCCTGGCCTTCTGCCGGCGCTACGACCTGCTCCTGATCCACGACAACCCCTACCTGGACCAGGCCCTGACCCCCACCCCCTCCCCCCTGGCCCTGCCTGGAGGGCGTGAGCGGGTGGTGGAACTATTCAGCTTTTCCAAAAGCTACCACCTGGCTGGCTTCCGGCTGGGTTTTGCCCTGGGCAACGCCGAGGCCATCGCAAGCCTCGAGGCCCTCAAGGCCCCCATTGACTTCAACCCCTACCTGGGCATTCAGCGCATGGGCATCGCCGCACTCCGCATCCCGCCGGAGCGGCTCAGGGCCGATGCCGAGCTCTGGGCCCGCCGCCGCCAGGTCATGGTGGAGGCCCTGGCCGAGCAGGGCTGGGCTGTCCCCCTGCCGGCTGCGGGCATGTACCTCTGGGCCAAACTCCCTCCAGGGATCCCTTCAGACGACCTGGCCTTCACCAAGGCACTGGTGGGCCATACGGGGGTGGCCCTGGCCCCGGGGCAGGCCTTTGGGCCCGGGGGGGTGGGGCACGTGCGCTTCGCGCTGGTGCAGCCCGAGGCGGTGCTCCGGCAGAGCGCAGCCCGCATAGGGGCTTTCTTACGGAGCGGCTCCTTCAGCCCCACGCCCTGAGGGGGCGCATCCTAGGGGTCTTCTTGTACTGGTGGGCCTTCATCCGCCGAAGGACTTCGGCCAGCACCCGGATACCCTGGGCTAGGTAGGGACCTTTGTTGAGCATCACGCACTCGGCCCGAGCTGCCAAGACCGCGTCCGAGACCTCGGCCCGGGAAGGGGTGCCCTTCCTGACCAGCCGGTCGAAAACCTGCGTGGCCCAGATCACCGGTATGGCTGCGGCCTCCGCCAGCCAGAGGATCTCCTCCTGCATTTCGGCCAGCCGCTCGAAACCCAGTTCCACTGCCAGGTCCCGCGGGCAATCATGATGGCCGTAGGCCAACGCCCGGCAGCCTGCACCATCAGTTCGGGCAGGTTTTGCACCGCCTGGCCGGTCTCTATTTTGAGCACCAACCCCCGCAGGCGCCGGGGCTGGCGGGCCTCCAGCTCGAGCAGAAGCCTCTCTACATCCTCAGGGCGCTGTACGAAGGAATAGCCCAGAAGATCTGCGTGGGCTACAGCAAACTCGAGGTCCGCACGGTCCTTGGGGCCCAGAGGTTCTAAAGCCAGAGGGGTGTCGGGTAGGTTTAGCGCCTTTTCCGCCCGCAGTTTGAAGCCCTTGGGCTGGGCGTGCGTCACCCGCAGCCACACCCCTCCTTCAGCCCGCTCCTCTACCCTGGCCTCGAGCTTCCCCTCATCCATGCAAACCCGGTGTCCCACCTGCAACCCTTCCAGCACGCGCGGCAGCCCCACGGCAGCCCAGAAAAACTCGGCCTTCTCAGGGGGCGACTCGCAAAGCCAGAGGCGATCCCCAACGCAAAGCCGTCGATCCGCCCAGGCCGAGGCCACACGCAAGCGCGGCCCGCTTAGCTCCATAAGCACTGGAAAGTCCTCCCCTACCACCTGGCGCACTTGGGCTATCATCTGAGCCCAAATCTCCGGATTGCCATGAGCACAGTTAATGCGGGCCGCGTCCATGCCGGCCTCCACCAGGGACTGGACCAGGGTGGAATCGTCGGCCGCCTTCTCAGGTAGGGTAACCAGGATGCGAGGACGCCAGCCGGGACCGAAAAGTTCTTGGGTGGCAGCCTCGAGCTGGGCCTCACGGGCGAAGAAAGCCTCTGGGGTGGGGTAGGGAGGCCCTTCCTGCCCAAGCACCCGGCCCAGGGTAGCCAAGACTGCCTCCAGGTTCTCCCGTACCCGAGACTCCACCCGCCCCAAAGATGACAGCCCAAGCTGTGCTAGCTCACGCTGGAGAGGGCGCAGGTCGCGCCGTCGAAGAGCGAGGTAGTCGGCTAAATTGCGGGCCGCGGAGGCAAAAGAAGGACGTTGGATGTAAGCGCGCCAGGGCTCGTAGCGGGCCTCGCCCTCCCGCACCACCTCCTCGCGCAGCCAGGAAAGCTCCTGGTAAAGCCGCCCCAGCCGCGCTCGTTCAGAATCTGGCATACTTCTAATTTTCTACACAGGCTTCATCGCCTCATCAATCCGCCTTGGTGCAAATGCCCGCCCAGCCCCAGCCACCCCTGCCTAGAATGTGGAAGCAGGGCCATGAAGCGCAGCCGCTACATCCATTTACTTGCCAGCGTGGCCGGCCTGGCGGCTTGCAGCGACTACCAGACCCCCCAGAGCGCCATCTACAACGACTACCAGAGCTGCGTGCAGGAATGGGGCGAGGAGCATTGCGAGGAGATAATAGATGTGGAAGTGGACCTGCCTCGCCGTTATGGCGCCAGCTACTACTACGCCGGGGGCAAGGTCTACGCCTACAACAAGGCGGCAGGGCGCTACCAGCTCCTCCCTGGCCACGCCGGCATCTACCAAAACCCAGGCCTGGTGCCGGTCCGTTCCAGCGAAATCCGCACCGGCGGCTTCGGCCAGACTGCCCGAGGCACAGGGGTAGGAGGATAGCGTGCGCCGGGAGCAAGTTCGGCCCCGACCGGACTGGGTGGAGAAGGTGGAGGCGCTGGGCTTCGACTTCCACACCCACCTGCAGGTGAATCCCCCTGAACCCTACTGGGACGAAAGCGCCTGCTACGTCTTCACGATGGAGGAGGTAGAACAGCTCGAGGCCGCCACCGCCGAGCTACACCGGCTGGCGCTGGAGGCTGCGGCCCACATCGTGGCCAAGGAGCGCTACCCCGAGCTCGGCATCCCCCCTCGCTGGTGGGGCCTGATTGAGCGAAGCTGGCGCCGGGGCGACTTCAGCCTCTTCGGCCGCTTCGACCTGCTCTACGCCCCGGGCTACCCCCCTAAGCTGCTGGAGTACAACGCCGACACCCCCACCACCCTTCTGGAGGCCGCGGTGGTGCAGTGGTTCTGGAAGGAGGAGGTCTTCCCCGAGGCCGACCAGTGGAACCGCCTGCACGAGGCCCTCATCGAGCGCTGGCAGGCTCTTTTGCCCACCGCGGTCCACCTCACCTACTACAGCGGTTCCCTGGAGGACCAGCGCACGGTGGAGTACCTGGCCGACACCGCCGCCCAGGCCGGCCACTCGGTGCACCTGCTTTCCATCGAGCAGGTGGGCTGGGATGGAAGCTGCTTCGTGGACGAGGCCCAAAGGCCCATCCGAACCCTCTTCAAGCTCTACCCCTGGGAGTGGTGGATCCACGAGGAATTCGGCCTCTACCTGCTGGCCGAGCCCTTCCAGCCCATCGAGCCGGCCTGGAAGATGCTCCTCTCCAACAAGGGCCTGCTGGCCATACTCTGGGAGCTCTTCCCCGGACACCCCAACCTGCTTCCCGCCTACTTCCAACCCGAGCGCCTACCCGGCCCCCTCGTCGAAAAACCCCTCTTCTCGCGGGAAGGGGCCAACCTGACCGTGCGGCAGGGCCAGGCCCTCCTCTGTTCCACCCCGGGCCCTTACGGCCAGGAGGGCTTCGTCTACCAGGCCTACCAACCCCCACCGGCCTTCGACGGCCGCCACCCCGTGCTTGGGGCCTGGATCGTGGGGGAAGCGCCGGCCGGCCTGGGTATCCGGGAGGACCGAAGCCCCATCACCCAAAACACCTCCTGCTTTGTGCCCCACCGAATCGAAGTATGACCACCACCGACAACGTAGACTTCCTCCGCTACTATGCACCGGAAGCCGCTCTTCTGGGGCTGGCCCTGGCCGCTCTGCTCTTCTTCATAGCCCTGCAAATCAAGCGCCGCCACGGCCAGCTAAGGCCCATTCTGGTGGATATCCTGGATGGAGGAGGCACCCAGACCCCTGCGGCGGCCTGGGGGGTGCGTTTTTTAGCCGCCCTAACCGTTCTCTCGGTGCTGGCCCTGGTGCTGGAGACCGAACCCAGCGTCTATCTGGCCTATGGGGGAGCCCTGATGGGGCTGGAGGTCTTCGCCCTGGTGGTCTTCACCCTGGAGATGCTTCTCCGGCTCTACCTAGCCCCCGATATCCAAAAAGAGCCCCACCGCCTGCGCGCCACCCTGCGCTACCTGCTGAGCCCCATGGGGGTGGTGGACCTCCTCACGGTGGTGCCGGGCTGGCTCTTCTTCTTCCCCGGCTCAGAACAGCTCGTGGCCGCCCGGGTGCTGCGGGTGCTGCGCTTGCTCAAGCTAGGCCAGTACGCGCAGGCCCTCAACCTCCTGGACGACGTGGTGCGGCAAAAGCGCGACCTGCTTTTGGCCACGGCAACTTTGGCCTTCGTGGTGCTGGTGCTGCTCTCCACCCTGATGTTCGTCCTCGAAGGACCCCATCAGCCCGAGCGGCTGGGCTCCATTCCCCAGGCCCTATGGTGGGGGGTGGTGACCATGGCCACCATCGGCTATGGCGATGTGGTGCCCCTAACCGCCCCCGGCAAGCTTCTTTCAAGCCTAGTGGCCTTCTTAGGCATCGGGCTCTTCGCCCTGCCCACCGCCATCCTGGCCACCGGACTGCTGGAGGCCATGCAACAGCACAAAGACCCCGCGCAGCAGCTTCTAAAGCGGCTGCTCGAGGCCAGGGCAAGGGGCCAGTTGGGCGAGGACAGCCCCCTGTGGAAGGAGGCCGAGGAGCTGTTGGGGAAGTAGCCCCCTAGCCCTGGTAGAGCTCGAGCGCCTTCTCAACGGCCTCCTGGTACCCCTGCCGCAGGCCCTCGAGCCCTGTAGCCGGCAACGGGGAGGGCTGCTCGGCGGGGGCGGTGGCCTCCAGGGCTTCCTTCAGGCTTGGGTATACCCCTGCCCCCACCAAAGCCAAAAGAGCAGCCCCCCGCGCCGCCCCCTCGTCGCCCGCCACCCGCACCACCGGCACCCCCAGCGCCCCGCCCAAGAGCGAGAGCCACAGGTCGGAGGCCGCTCCCCCGCCGGTAGCCAGCAGCCGCCGGGCCTCGGCCAGGGGGCGCATCACCCGGTAGACCTCGCCCAGGCTCAAAGCCACCCCCTCCAAGACCGAACGCACCAGGTGGCCCCGCCGGTGGGCCAGCGAAAGCCCCACAAAGGCCCCGCGCAGGTAGGGGTTCAGGTACGGGCTGCGCTCCCCGGCCAGGAAGGGCAGGAAGTACAGCCCCGCGCTGCCCAAGGGGACCTGCTCGGCTTCCTGCAAGAGGGCATCCAGGCTCACCTCCGGGAAAAGCCCCCGCAGCCACTCCAGGCTGCCCGCCGCGCTCAGCGTCACCCCCAGCAGGTGGTAGCCCCCATCGGCGTGGGCAAAGAGGTGCACGCGCCCCTCGGGCTCGGGGGTGGGTTCCTCCAGGGGCAAAAAGATTACCCCGCTGGTGCCGAGCGAGACGCTGCCCACTCCCCCGCGGTGGCGCGAGACCCCCAGGCCCAGGGCCGCCGCGGCGTTGTCGCCCGCCCCGGCCACCACCGGCAGGCCCGCCGGCAGGCCGGTGGCCTGGGCCCAGGCCGGGCTTAGAGCGCCCACCACCCGCTCGCTAGGGCCCACCTCGGGGAAAAGCCCTTCGGAAAGCCCCAGGCTTTGCAGGATTTCACTGTCCCAGCGCCGGGTGGCCAGGTTCAGGGCCCCCACCCCGGAGGCGTCGGAGTACTCGCTGACCCAGGCCCCGGTCAAAAGGTAGGCCAGGTAATCCTTGGGCAAAAGCACCTTGTAGACCTGCCGGAAGACCTCGGGGTGCTGGTTTCGGAGCCAGAGCAGCTTGGGGAGCTGGAAGCCGGTAACCGCCGGGTTGCCGGTGCGCCGGATCAGCTCCTGGCGCGGGATGGCCGCTTCTATCTGGGCCACCTCCTGGGCGGTGCGCTGGTCGTTCCAGAGGGGGGCTGGCGCCAAGGGGTCGCCGGCTTTGTCCAGGAAGACCGCCCCGTGCATCTGGCCCGAGAGCCCCAGGCCCACCACCTCGGCCCCCTCCAGCCGCCCGCACAAGGCCCGCAGGGCCTCCTGGGCGGCCCTGGCCCAGTCCTGCGGGTCTTGCTCGGTCCAGCCGGGGCGGGGGGTGTGCAGGGGGTAGGCGGCCCGGGCCTCGGCCACCTTCCGGCCTTGCTCGTCCAGGGCCACCGCCTTGAGCCCGCTGGTGCCCAGGTCCAGCCCCAGCGCCAACCTCATCCCCGCACCCCCAGGAGGTGCTCCACGGCGAGCTGGTCGAGGGCCTCCAGGGCATAGCCGCGCGAACGGCGGGCCTCGGGCAGGGCGAGCCCTTTGAGTTTCTCGGCTTTCTCCCGGCTGTAGCGGCCCAGCAGGGCTAAGGGCTCGGGGTCGGCCTGGTAGTACTCGGCCAGCAGGGCCTCTACCTCGGGGTCGGCGCGGAAGGCCTGGGCCTTTTCCTTCAGGATGAGGTAGGTGCGCATGCAGCCCTTGGCAAAGGCCCAGACCCCGGCCTCGTCCTCGGTGCGCAGGGCGTGGGCGTCGAAGTGGCGGGGGCCGGTGTAGCCGCTGTGCTCCAGCAGGTCTACCAGGAAGAAGGCGGCCTTGAGGTTCTCCGCGCCAAAGCGCAGGTCCTGGTCGAAGCGGCTCATGCGCTGGTCGTTGAGGTCGATGTGGAAGAGCTTGCCTGCGTCTAAGGCCTGAGCCACCGCGTGCACGAAGTTGAGCCCGGCCATGGTCTCGTGGGCGAACTCGGGGTTGAGGCCGAAGAGCTGGGGCTGCTCCAGGGTGCCAATAAGGGCCAGCATGCTCCCCACGGTGGGCAGGTAGATGTCGCCGCGGGGCTCGTTGGGCTTGGGCTCCAGGGCAAAGCGGTAGCCGTAGCCCCGGTCTTCTGAGTAGGCAGCCAGGAAGTTGAGGGCCTCGCGAAACCAGTCCCAGGCCCGCTGCACCTTGCCGGTGGCGTCCACCTCGGCCCCCTCGCGCCCCGGCCAGACCACGTAGATCTGGGCCCCCAGCTCAGCCCCCAGGTCGAGGGTCTCCAGGCTTTTTTTGAGGGCATAGGCCCGCACCCAGGGGTCGGGGCTGGTCAGGGCTCCGTCCTTGAAGGCCGGGTCGGAGAAAAGGTTGGCGGTGACCATGGGCACCTTTAGGCCGGTTTCCTCCAGGGCTCGCTTGAAGCGGCGCAGGATGGCCTCGCGCTCGGCAGGTGGGGTGCCGCGGGGAATCAGGTCCTCGTCGTGCAGGTTGACCCCGTAGGCCCCCAGCTCGGCCAGCTTGTAGACCACGTAGTCGGGCTCGAGCCGGGCCCGCACCGCCTCGCCAAAGGGGTCGCGCCCCACATTCCCCACCGTCCAAAGGCCAAAGGTGAACTTGTGCTCGGGTCTGGGTTGGTACATCATTCCACCTCGTAAGCCATCTGCTCCACAAAAGAATCCGCCGCCAGCGCCCCTATCCCCAAAAGCGCGGCCTCGCGGCCTAAAGGCGAAAGGGCCACCTGCTCGGGGGTATGCACCGAGAGGGCGTAGCGGGGCAGCCGCTTTTGCGCGGCCTTTAGCAGGGTCTCCCCGATAGCCTCCACCAGAGGTCCCCCCAGAAAAACCTGTTCGGGGTCGAGGGTGGCCAGCACCACCGCCAAGAGCTGGGCCAGGCGTTCGGCCATCTCGTTTAGCCGGGCCCTGCTGGGCGAGGCCTGCCAGCGGCGGTAGCTCAGGAAGGCCTCGGCGCAACCCCGCTTGCCGCAGCGGCAGGGGGGACCTGCGGGGTCTAGGGGGATGTGGCCCACCTCGCCGGCGTGGAAGCGGGCCCCGTGGTAGACCCGCCGCCCCACCACCACCCCGCCCCCCACGCCCACCCCTAAGCTCAGGTAGACGCAGTGCTCCAAAGCCAGCCCCGCCAAGGCGTAAAGGCCATAGGCCGCAGCGTTGGCCTCGTTTTCCACCACTGCCAGGGTCTTGTTCAGCCCAAGCGCCGTAAGCGCCGCACGGAAGCGCTCCAAGAGGGGCAGGTCGGCCCAGCCCAGGTTAGGGGCCAGGGTCAGGTGGCCGGCCTCCGGCTCCAAAAGCCCCGGCAGCGAAAGCCCGGCGGCCAGCACCCGCACGCCCTGCAGGTAGGGGGCGGTGGCCGCTTGAAGCTGCGCCAGGGCTTCTTCCAGGCGGGCGGGGGCCGGGGGCAAAACCACGTGGGCCCGCACCTCCCCCCGCAGGTTCAGCAGCGCCACCGCCATACGGTCCACGTCGATTTCCCAGGCCAGGGCCAGGTGGCGCTGGCCTTCGAGCTCGAGGGCCACCGAGGGCCGCCCCTGCCCGCTGGGGGGCAAAGGCCGCTCCTGCACCAGCCCTTCGGCCAATAGCTCGGCCACCGCCTCGGTAACTGCCGAGGGGGAGAGGCCGAGCTTGCGGGCCAGGCGGAGGCGGGAGATGCCTGCCTCGGCCCGAATGGCCTGCAGGATGCGGGCACGGTGCCAGCGCCTGAGCTGGCGGGTGCCGCCAGTGGGGGTCGACTCGGTGAACCTGCGCATAGAGGTCTGGCTGTTTATTTCTCGACAAGAATAAAATACCCCCTTTCCCTCTCCCCGTCAAGCGCTCCCCAAGGGGCCTAGAACAACCCCACCGCCAGACCCAGCAGGGCCCCGCCGGCTATAACCCAGGCCACCGGCACCCCGCGGTAAATTAGGAAGGCCGCCAGAAGCATGGCCAGCAACCACCCCACCCCATCAATCCCCACCTGGACCAGCACCAAGAACATGCTGCCACTCAGCCCCACGCTGATTGGCACCAATGCCTTGCGCACCGCCCGGCTCCAGCGGGCCCGGGCCATCCACTGCCAGCCCCTTACCAGCCCCATGGCCCCCAGCGCCCCCGGCGCAAACATGCCCACCAGGGCCGCTATAGCCCCGGGCAGACCGGCCGCGCTCAGGCCGTAGAAGATCACCGCCAGCATGTTGGGCCCAGGTACGAACTGCCCCAGGGCAAATCCGTCGGCAAAGGTCTGGGGGGTGACCCACCCGTGAGCGATGAGAACCCGGGCCATCTCGGGCAGGTTGGCCATGCCTCCCCCAAAGCTCAAAAGACCAAAGCGCAAAAAGGTGAGAAAAACCTGAAGCAATTCCGGCATGGGCCCTACCCCCAGGGGTCCTCTTCTGCAGCCTCTGGCCAGTACAACATCACTCCCAAAGGCATAAAGCAGAGCAGCACCAACAAAAGCGGCCAGTGCAGTAGGCCGTAGGTAACAAAGACCCCCAGGGCCAGCCCCACCGCTTTGAGCGAGCCCAGGGCAAGGGGTGCTTGGTGGAAGAGGGTTGCTAAAATAAGGCCAATAGCCGCGGCGGTCACCCCGCTGAGGGCACTCTCGGCCAGCGATCCCGGCAGGGCACCCAGCCGGAGATAGGCAAGGCTCAGGAACAGCATCAGCAAGGCACCCGGGGTCAGAACCCCCAGCAGGGCCAGCACCCCACCCACCACACCTCCCAAGCGCGTACCAAGGTGAACCGCCATATTGGCAAACACCGGCCCTGGCAAAATGCGACACAGCGCAGTGGCCTCGAGGAACTCCCGCTCCTTCATCCAGCCTCGCCGCCGCACCAAAGCCTGGTAGAGCTGGGCGCTCCCCCCACCGCCGAAGGCCACCAACCCCACCTGCAAAAACGCCCAAAAAAGCGCCGGTAAGGATACCTTCACGCCTTGGATGATACACTTTGGCCCGAGCATGCCCTACGTGGTCGGCGACGTACATGGCTGTCTGGAAGCCCTGCTGAGGCTGCTGCACCAGGCCGGCCTGGTGGGTCCCGGGGGCCAGTGGATTGGTGGGGCGGCCGAGCTTTGGTTTCTGGGCGACTACACCGACCGTGGGCCCGACGGGGTGGGGGTGCTGGAGCTGCTGATGCGCCTCGAAGAGGAGGCCCAGCAGGTCGGTGGGGCGGTACACGCCCTTTTAGGCAACCACGACCTGATACTGCTGGCGGCCTACCGGTTCTCCCAAGAAAAGGTGCCCAGCCTCCTGGAGGCCGGTGAGCAGGTCAACTTTCTGGAGCTTTGGCGGCATGTGGGGGGCCAGCCCCACGACCTGGAGCGGCTGGAGGAGCGGCACGTCCGCTGGCTAGAAGCGCGCCCGGCTTTGGCCCGGGTGGGAGAAACCCTGTTGATGCACGCCGACAGCACCTTCTACCTCGAGCTGGGCGAAAGGCTAGAGGAAGTCAACCAGAATCTGCAGGCCCTCCTTCGCTCGACACAGGTGGAGGCCTGGGACGCCCTCATAGGGCTGTTTTCTACCCGGTTCGCCTTTGTGCGGGGAGGCGTGCCGCTGACCAAGGAGTTTTTACGCCTGCTCAGCGCCGAACGCCTGGTACACGGCCACACCCCCATCTACACCCTGCTGGGCTGTCCGCCCCAGGCGGTGCGGGAGCCATTGACGTACAACCAAGGCCTTTGCCACAACGTAGACCCCGCCTTGTGGAAAGGAGGACCAGGGTTTGTGTGGAGCCTGCCCGCGAACACTTGACAAAACTCTTTTGCTGTTCTAGGATTAGGGGCTTGTGAGGAAGCCCAACGAGGAGTAAAAAGCCTCAGCGAGCTATTCCCGTCTCAATGAAGCGCCACCAAAGCAAAAGGCCCACCAAAGCCGCCCAAAAGAAGTAGGGTCCCACCCGCTCAGGAGGTTTTTCCAGGCTTTTGCGCAGCCAACCTTCGGGCTCCAGTCCGCTCACAAACCAAAGGATCCCTGCGGCCATCAGGCCATACACGGCATGCAGCCAAGCCATCCCTCCCATCAGGAGGGTGCGTACCAACAACTCCACCGTATAGGCCACCACCGCCAGAAGTGCAACCGCCCGAAAAAAGCGGGCCTGCCAGGGGGCCGGCTCTCGCAGCAAAAGGGAAAAACTGAGGAGGAGGAAAGCCCCTAACCCAAGGAGCACCAGGAGGTTGAGCAAACCCCGGAATCCGATCAGCAGTATCGGCAGCTCCATACCGGGAGTCTAAACGCGAGCAGCCATCCCAAAAATATCACAGAAGGGTGAAAATGGGAGGATTACCCTTGAGTTTAGGGGAGGTTTCGCCGTCCATGCTCGAGCTCTTCACCAACGCCCCAGCCCATTGGCCCAGGGTGCGGCTCGAGGGGCTGATCGCCAGCGAGGCCCCGGAAGCCCAGGCGGCCAACCGCCTGATCTTTGCCACCACCATCGAGACGGTCTTTCGCCGCTCGGGGCTACAGGTGCTGGAGGCCGATGTGCTGCGGCTCACCCGGGAGGGGGTGTTGGAGATTCCGCTCAGGGTACGGGATGGAACGCTGGAGTACGACCTCTTCTTCTACCCGGTGGCCGACGAAAAGGCCGCGGCCCACTATGTGGCGGTGCTCGAGCTGGCGCAGAAGTGGGGGAGGATTCGCCCCATATTCTACAGCACCGACGACCTGCTTTCGATTTACCCAGCCGAGATTGAGACCGTAGCCCGGCGGGACCGGCTCTACATCCAGGCCACCCTGAGCGCCCCCAAGGGGCAGTACGCCATGTGGTGGGCCGAAGAGGAGGGCGAGCAATTCCACTACAGCACCACCTACGAACTCTTCGATCGCATATACCGCGAGCTAAACGGCCTGGAGATGCGCGCTTTTGCCCTCATCCTATTGGAGCTCGGTATGATTCAAGATGAGTATGAGTTCACCGCTTCCTCCCTCACCGACACCACGGTGGAAATCCCGGTGGAGGGACCGGAGGGGGTGCCCCTGATCATCACCTTCTCTCAGCACCGCGGTCTGCGCTTTCACTTCCACCTCGAACGCACCAGCCCCGAGTACCGCGACCTGTTTTTGAATCTGGTCCTGCTCCGCCTCAGGGCCTGGCGCAAGACAACCCCCATGGACCAGATCCGGCGCCTGGACAGCCCTGCCTACATCTGGTGGCGCGAGCTGGGCAAGCGGCTCCGGATGAGCCCAGCCGAACAGGCCATAAGCGCGGTGGGGTCCATCAAGCGCTGAAAAGCCGCGTAACGCCCTCGGCTTTGTGCGGGGTCAATTGCCCTGCCGTAACGGTCATCCAGGGTCGCAAAACCAGCGCCTTTCCATTACATTGGCCCCAGAAATGGAGTGGGGCCGTGTGGAAAGAGGATTCCCCGCTGAATTGGGCGCTAAGCTTCTTTGAAACCACCTATCCGGGTCCTAGCCGGCACATAGGGTCTCCTGCGGAAATTATTGGAGGTTCTAAATGCCAGTTCCGTCCCGCTCCCGCCGGCTGAAGGCGGGCCTCACGACCACCCTTGCTAGGGAATTACTCTCTGCCAGCAGCAAACAAGCCTTTGAGCGAAGTCTGGATAAAATACTAAAAAGCCTTCCCCCGGGGGCGCAGGGCTTCTGGTGGGTCGAGGAAAGCCCCGGACAGTTTGGCCTGAAGGCCCATCTGGGGCTACCTGTCCTAAGGCCAGAAGAGGTAGGCAAGGTGGGCGAAGGCGCCTTCCGCAAGGCCTACCGGGGAAGCCTTAGGGACTGGCGCCGGGGCCGGCCCGCCCTCCTCGAGGGAGCCCACCTCCTGCTGCGCCTGCTGCCCCAGGCGCCGGCCTGGCTGGAAGGGCTCGAGCGGGGCAGCAACCTCATCCTGCCCCTGGCTGAAGAAGAGCGGGTCTGGGCCTTGCTGCACCTCTACACCCCCTTCCCGCAGCGGGCCAAGGCCCAAAAGCTGGGGTCGCTCGTAAAAGGGCTGGCCCCCCTCCTGCGCGCCGTATACCTGCGGGAAGCCGCCGAGCGTAGGGGACTGTGGCTTTCCCTAATCAACACCCTGCTCGGCACCCAGCAGCGGTCTACCCCAGAGCCTTCGGAGAAAACGGACCTCCCCTCCTGGCTCGAGCTCCACCTCCGGGACACCCTGGAAGAGGCCACCCGCCTCCTGGAAGCCGAAGGGGCCCGCCTCGTCCAGCTCGAGGGCCCGGTCCGCACCCTAGTCCAGGCCGGCTGGGGGGCCGGGCTGCCGGTCGAGCTGGCCCTCCAGCACGGCCTGGGTGAAAGTCTAAAAAGCGGGCAGCAGATCGGGATTCCCCGTTACGACCTGTACCCCAAGGCCTGCCCTGCGCTGGTCGAGGCCGGGCTGCGCAGCCTGTTCGCCCTGCCCATCCCCCGGCAAAGCCACGCCTTGCTGTTCTTCAGTACCCAGCCCAACTGGCTGCCCGACGCCCAGACCCAGGCCCTGCTGAGGGACATGGCCGCGGCCATCGGGGTGGTTCAGACAGAGTGGACCCTGCGGCAGGAGCTGGCCCGGGCCGCGCTGACCGACCCCCTAACCGGGTTGGGCAACCGTCGGGCCTTCGAGCACGATCTCAAGAGAATTCAGGAAAGCCCGGACCGGCGCCTGACCATGCTGGTGCTGTTCGACCTGGACAGCTTCAAGCAGATCAACGACACCTACGGGCATGTGCAGGCCGACCACGTCCTGGCCCGGCTAGGGGGGGTCTTGCGCTCCAAAGCCCGGGCGGGCGACCGGGCCTACCGGCTTGGGGGCGATGAGTTTGCCCTCCTCATTGAAGGGCCCGGCCATCTCAAGCCCCTGCGCGTAGCCGAACGCTACCGGGCGCTGATCGAGGAGATCCGGGTGGCAGAAAACACCTACCTGCGGGTCAGCCTGGGCTACGCAATCTATCCGCAGGACGCCGCCGACCCCGAAAGCCTCTGGCAGTTGGCCGATGACCGCATGTACAAAGACAAACTCCAGCGCAAAAGCCGGGCCCCCGGTCCGCCCCCTCACGCCCTGGCCCAGTACCAGACCCCCCTGGTTCGGCTGGCCCGGCGGCTGGGGGCCAGGCTCGGGCTGGGTCCAGAGGAAATGAACGCGCTCCAGGCCGGCTGCTACCTTTTGCAGCTTGCCACGGGCGAGCTGCGCCCCAACCCAGAAATGACACTGCCCAACGGGCTTCTGCGCGAGGCAGCACGGATGCTGCTTTACCTGCACAGCCCCTGGGAAGGGAAGGCCGGCCGGGGCAGCGAGCCCATCCCTTGGGCGGCGCGGGTGCTTCAGGCGGCCCACGGGTTCATCCAGGCTCTTCGAAGCATGAAAGACCCCAAGGAGGCGCTGGAGGCGCTCCGAAAAGACCCGCGCTTCGACCCTGGGGTGGTGAAGGCTTTTCCACCGCCAGAAGAGCTAGGGGAACTGCTCTCCCAAGGCTAGCGCATCGCCTCGAGCCAAGCCCGAAACTGGGCCACCTCCCGACTCTGCAGCGCAATTACCTCCTGGCAAAAGCGCTTGAGCTCGAGCCGGCCCGCTTTCTGCAAGCAAAGGCGAGACATCGCCACGGCCTCTTCGTGGTGGGGAATCATGCCCTCCAGAAAGGCCCTTTCGGCCCGCCCGGTCTGCATCCCCTGCCGGGTGCTCCTCTGCATGGGCTCCATACCGGCCCGCATCATCTGCAGGTAGCGCGGGCTGGGGGCCACGCCGTACCAGGCTTTGAGCCAGCCCGTAAGCTGGGCAATTTCCTTGTTCTGCACGGCAATAATCTCCTGGGCCGCCTTGCGGATGCGGGCCTCCTTCGAGAGCTTCAGTATGGCCTCCGCCATCTCCACCGCTCCCCTGTGGTGTTCGATCATCATGGACATGTAGGCGATGTCGAAGTCGCGCCCCGAGAGCTTTTTGAGCTCGGTCATGGACTGCATGGCCATACCGCCGTGTGCGCCGTGGTCGCTCTGGGCCAGGCCCCACCCGAGCAGCAGGGCCGCTACGAAGCCGAACATTTTTGCGTGCATATGCGCCTCCTCAGACTTGTTATGAACTAACCCGCAAGCGGGCGTTAGCCACCTGTGTTGATTGGGGGTTTCCACTAAAAAACTCATACCTGAGGAACCGGCTTTCCCGCCCGTGCCTCGACCCAGGAACCCAGCGGCGCCCTGAAGGAGCGCAGCCGCAGGGCGTTGGACAGCACAAACAGCGAGGAAAGCCCCATGGCCGCCCCGGCCAGCATGGGCGAGAGCAGCCAGCCGGTAAAGGGGTAGAGCACCCCGGCGGCCACCGGAATCAAAAGCGCGTTGTAGGCGAAGGCCCAGAACAGGTTGAGCCGGATGTTGCGCAAAGTGGCCCGGCCCAGCGCGATGGCATTGGGCACCCCGCGCAGGTCGCCCGAGATCAGAATGACATCGGCAGTCTCCACGGCCACGTCGGTGCCGGTGCCGATGGCCAGCCCCACATCGGCCTGGGCCAGGGCCGGGGCGTCGTTGAGGCCGTCGCCCACAAAGACCACCTTGGCCCCCGAACGCTTTAGTTGCTCTACCGCCTGGGCCTTGCCCTGGGGCAGCACCTCGGCCAGCACCTGGTCTATGCCCAGTTGGCGGGCGATGGCCTGGGCGGTCAGGCGGTTATCGCCGGTGATCATGGCCACCCGGAAGCCCAGCCGGTGCAGGGCCTGGAGGGCTGATGGGGCTTCTTCCTTGATGGAATCGGCCACCGCCAGAACCGCTGCCAGTTGGCCGTTGATGGCGGCGTAGAGCGGGGTCTTGCCCTGCTCGGCGAGCAGTCTGGCCTGGGGCGCAAATGGGGCAACGCTGATCCCCAATTGGGCCATGTAGCCTTCCGAGCCCACCTCCACACGGTAGTGAGCGACCTGCCCGCTCACCCCCAGGCCCGGCAGGGCCCTAAAATCGAGCGGCTCCAACAACTCTAGCCCCTGGGCCCGGGCAGCCCGCACGATGGCCTGGGCGATGGGGTGCTCCGATTTTTGCTCGAGGGAAGCCAAAAGCCTGAGCACCTCCGCCCGGTCGAGGTTTAGGGTTTCAAAGTCGGTGAGTTCGGGGCGGCCTTTGGTCAGGGTGCCGGTTTTGTCGAACGCTACGATGCAGGCCTCTTGCAGGGTTTGCAAAGCCTCCCCACTGCGGAACAGAACCCCCATCTGGGCGGCCTTGCCCATGCCCACCATCAGGCTGGTGGGGGTGGCGAGCCCCATGGCGCAGGGGCAGGCGATGATCAGCACCGCCACCGTGTTCACCAGGGCCAGGGTCAGGGCATTCTCGCCGCCAAAGACCAGCCACACCCCCGCCGTGAGGGCCGCGATGACCAGCACAACGGGCATGAAGACCGCCACCACCCGGTCGGCCAGGTTCTGAATAGGAGGCTTGGTGGCCTGGGCCTGCTCCACCAGCCGGATAATCTGGGCCAGCACCGTTCCCTCCCCCACCGCCGTGGCGCGGAAGGTCAGGGTGCCGTTCTGGTTGAGCGTACCCCCCACCACTTTGGCCCCCTCGCTTTTGGCCACCGGGAGGGGTTCGCCGGTGAGCATGCTCTCGTCCACGTAGCTATGCCCCGAGACCACCACCCCGTCCACCGGGATTTTCTCCCCAGGGCGCACCACCACCAAATCGCCCACCCGCACCTCGTCTAAAGGCACTTCCAACTCGGCCTGGTCCCTGAGCACCCGGGCGGTGCGGGCCTGCAAGCCCAGGAGCTTCTTCATGGCCTCGCTGGCGCGGCCCTTGGCGATGGCCTCGAGGTACTTGCCCAGCAAGACCAGCGTGATGACCACCGCCGCCGCCTCGAAGTAGACGTGCCGGGCCTGTGGGGGGAAGACCTGGGGAAAGAGCACCACTGCCAGGCTATAGAAGTAGGCCGCCGAGGTGCCCAGCATGACCAGGCTGTTCATGTCGGGCGAACCCGCCCGCAGGGCCGCAAAGCCGTGCCGATAAAAGCGCAGCCCCGGCCCAAACTGCACCGGGGTGGCCAGGGCCAACATGACCCAGTTCCACACCCCTTCGGGGGCCAGTGAGTGCAGGAACATATGGGCCGGCATCCAGAGCATGGGTAGCATGGCCAGCAAGAAGAGCGGCAGCGAAAAGTAGTAGGCAAAGGTGAAGGCCTGCCGGAGCGAAGCGACTTCCCGCTCGCGGGCTTCGCGTTCTACATCGGTGCGCTGGGCCTCGAGCACCCCGTAGCCCGCCTCCCGCACGGCCCGTTTGAGCTGGGCCGGCCCGGTGAGGGCGGGCAGGTACTGGATGCTGGCCCGCTCGGTGGCGAGGTTGACGCTGGCCTTTAGCACCCCTTCGGTTTTTTGCAAGGCCCGCTCAACCCGACCCGCGCAGGCCGCGCAGGTCATGCCGGTGATGGCAAGCTCGAGCTCGGCCACCAGGGGTTTGTACCCGGCTTCCTCAATTTTGGCAACAAGCAGTGCAGGGCTCACCTTCTCGGGGTCGTAGGCGATGCAGGCCTGTTCGGTCGCCAGGCTGACCTGGGCCCGCTCCACCCCCTCCACCTTCTGCAAGCCCCGCTCCACACGGGCCACGCAGGCCGCGCAGGTCATGCCCTGGATGCCAATCCGGACCTCTTTCAACGGCACTTCAGCACCTCCATCAGCTCGTCCACCATCTCCTTGGCCTCACCCCGTAAAGCGGCGCTGGCCACGTGGTGCTCGAGGTGGCTCCTGAGCACCATCTCGCCCACCTTGTCCAAAGCGCCCTGCACCGCCTTGAGTTGCTTGAGCACATCCACGCAGTAGGGCTCGCCCTCCAGCATCCGGATAACCCCCTCCAGATGCCCCTTGGCCGAGAGCAGGCGGAGCCTGGCCTCCTGCCGCACCTTGGGCTCCAGGTGCAGGTGCCCGCGCGGCATCAGGCCACCCGGGCCCTGTAGCCCTCCTCCTCCACCGCCCGCACCAGGGCCTCAGGGGCTGCCTGCCCCTCCACCCGGGCCTGGCCCGGCTCGAGCGAGACCTCCACCCGCACCACCCCGGGTACCCTCTTCAGCGCCTCCATCACATGCCGCACGCAGTTCTGGCAGCTCATGCCCTCAATCTCCAGGACAACCATAGGTTAGAGACTAACCCACCCCAGGAGGGGTGGGGTAGGGCTGGCCTTACAATCGGGCCTGGCCCTAGCGTTCCAGAAGGGCCCCCATCTGCCGCCTTATAAAGCGGGTGGCCCAGGCCGGGGCCAGGCGGTAAAGAAGGTCCATCAGCCGGGCATCCGGCCCCACCAGCACCCGGAAACGGTCCCGCTCTACCCCAGCCAGAATACGCCGAGCCGCCTCCTCAGGGGCCAGGGGCTGGATAGCAGGGCGCCTGCCGGCTGAAGCCACCTCCACCCCCGAGTGCGCGGCTATGCCGGTGGCCACCGCCCCTGGAAAGACCACGGTAACCCGCACCGAGGTGCCTAGAAGCTCGGCATATAGCCCTTCGGTCAGAAGCTTCACCGCAGCCTTGGAGGCCCCGTAGAGGCTCTGGCCTGGCACGGGAAGAAAACCACCCATGCTCGAAATGTTCACGATGTGGGCCTCGGGGCGGGCCAGGAGATGGGGCAGAAAAGCCTTGGTCATGTAAAGGGTACCGTAGAAGTTGACCCGCATCACCCGTTCGATGGCCTCATACCCCAAATCCTGTAGCCGCACGAAGGGCTGGATGATACCTGCGTTGTTGATAAGAGCGTCCACAACCCCATGCCGGACCACCACCTCAGCGGGCAATGCCTCCACCGCCTCCTGCTCGGCGATGTTGGCGACATGGGTGGAAAGCTGTTTAGAACCCTGCGCCAGCGCCATGGTCTCCTGAAGGGCTTTTTCGTTGATGTCCACCGCCGCCACCTGTGCCCCCTTGCCCAGAAGCTGAAGCACCAGAGCTCGGCCGATGCCGCTGCCCCCGCCTGTTACCACCACGACCTTGCCCGAGAGTCTCATGGACCATCCTCCGAACGGGGCAGACGGCCCTGCTCGCGCAGGGTGCGGAGCACAATCCAGGCCTCGGCCTCCTCAGGGGTCCTGGCCTGGCCCACCTCTTCCCCGGTGCGCTTGTCCAGGATGCCGTAGGCCCGTCCGCTCGCAAGCGGGCGGTACTCGTAGGGGGCCTGGGCCAGGAAAGCCTCCAGATCTACCCCCTCCCCCAGCACCTGGCGGAACCAGGCCTGCTGGGCCCTTTCCACCCGCTTGTGGCCCCAGTAGTGGACCAGGCCAAAAAGCCCGATGAGGCAAAAGAGCACCAGGAAGACCGCCACCCAGCTCACACCCCCAGTCTATACCTGACGTCCGCTGCTACAATGCGCAATATGAGTAGGTTACGCATCTTACTCATTGCCGGGGGGCCTCCCGGCGAGCACGAGGTCTCCCTGGCCTCGGCGCGAGGGGTCCTCGCCGCCATGCCCCACCCTACCGAGCTGGCAGTAATAGCCAAGGACGGGCGGTGGTGCTTAGGCGATGAGGCAGAGAAGGCCCTCCTGGCAGGGGTGGCCGAACAGGGCTTCCACCCCTTTCCCCCTCCCATCGCCTGGAACAGCTACGATGTGGTCTTTCCCCTTCTGCACGGCAGGTGGGGGGAGGATGGCTGTTTGCAGGGTTTTTTAGAGCTGCTGGGCCGGCCCTACGTGGGGGCTGGGGTGCTCTGCTCGGGGCTTTGCATGGACAAGGACCTGGGCAAGCGGGTTCTGCAGCAGGCCGGCATTCCGGTCGTACCCTGGGTCACCCTCCGCCAAAGAGAACCCCTGCCCGAGCTGCCCTTTCCGCCCCCCTACTTCGTCAAGCCCGCCAACACCGGTTCTTCAGTCGGCATCTCCAAGGTCAGAAGCCCCGCCGAGCTGCCCCCCGCGCTGGATAAGGCCTTTGCCTGGGACCGCAAGGTGCTCATCGAGCAAGGGGTGGAGGGGGTGCGGGAGCTCGAGGTGGGGCTTTTGGGCAACCTGGAGGTCCAGGCCAGCGTGGTGGGGGAGATCACCTACCAGGCCGAATTCTACGACTACGAGACCAAGTACACCCCGGGCAAGGCCCGCCTGCTCCTGCCCGCAGCCATCGACCCCGCTCTCTCGATTCGCATCCAGCACCTGGCCCAGAGCGCCTACCGCCTTCTGGGCGGGCGGGGCATGGCCCGGGTAGACTTCTTCCTTTCCCCCCAGGGCGAGCTCTACCTGAACGAGCTCAACACCATCCCGGGCTTCACCCCCACCAGCATGTACCCCAAGCTGTGGGAGGCCTCGGGCCTGGCCTACCCTGCCCTGCTCGACCGGCTGGTCCGGCTGGCGCT
This sequence comes from Meiothermus sp. QL-1, assembly GCF_003351145.1. NCBI lineage: Bacteria > Thermotogati > Deinococcota > Deinococci > Thermales > Thermaceae > Meiothermus > Meiothermus sp. QL-1. The sequence goes on from NZ_QQSV01000005.1 coordinate 86,288, forward strand.
GGAAAGCTAGGCCGGCTGGCCCAAGAGCCGCTGGTAGAGGTGCTGATAGGCCCGGGCCGGGTTCTCCCAGGAAAAGTCCTGCCGCATGGCGCTCCTGGCCACCGCCTCCAGGTCGGGGTGCTTTAAGAACTCCCGCACCCCGTGGAGAATCCCCCCTGCGTCTGCGGTCTCAAACATGAAGCCGGTCTCCCAGTGCCGCACCGTATCCAAAAGCCCCCCCACCGCCCGCACGATGGGGGGGGTTCCGTAGCGCATGGCGATAAGCTGGGCCAGGCCGCAGGGCTCAAAGCGCGAGGGCATCAAGAAAGCATCCGCACCGGCGTAAATGCGGTGGGCCAAGGCCTCGTGGTAGCCCTGCACATAGGCCAAACGCCCTCGGTGCTGGGCGCTGAGCCGGCTAAAGGTGTGCTCGAGCTCGGCCTCTCCGCTGCCCAGCACCACCAGGTTGACCCCCAGGTCCAGGAGGCCCTCCACCGCCTGGGCAATCAGGTCTATGCCCTTCTGGTAGACGAAGCGGGAGACCACCCCCAAGGTGGGGCGGTCCTCCAGGCCCAGCTCGGCCTTGAGGGCGCTTTTGTTCCTGGTTTTCCCAAGGAGGTTGTTCGCGTCGTAGTTGAAGGGCAGGTAGGGGTCGGTGGCGGGGTTCCAGTACTCGGTGTCCAGGCCGTTCAGAATGCCCCTGAGCTTGCCCTGGTGGGCCCGGAGCACCCCATCCAGCCCCTCGCCCCCCTCGGGGGTGGTGATCTCCCAGGCGTACCGGGGCGAAACCGTGGTCACCGCATCGGCGTTGACGATGCCGGCCTTCATCAGGTTGACCGAGCCATGGTGCTCCAGGCCTGCCCCATAGTAGGTCTCGCCCGGGAGGCCCGTCCAGGCATAGAACTCCTCTGGGTTCCACACCCCCTGGTAGGCCAGGTTGTGGATGGTGTAGACCGTGCGGCCGGAAAACCAGCCCAAGTTGCGCAGCAGGGGAAGCAAAGCCGCCTGCCAGTCGTGGGCGTGCACCACCTCGAAGTCGCGCAAGAGCTCGGCCACTGCCAAAGCGAAGCGCACGAAGCGGCGAAAGTCGTCGGGGTAGCCGTAGACCCGGTCCCGGGCAAAGTCGCCCAGGCCCAAAAGCACGTACCGCACCCCGCGATGCTCGGCATGCCCGATACCGGCCCGCTCCTCTTTCCCGGCGAAGCGGAAGCCGACCTCGCCCACATAGTAGGCCTCGATGCCCCAGTACCAGGGCAGGAAGACGGTGGGCTCCACCCCCAGCCGCCGCAGGGCCTGGGGCAGGCTGCCCACCACGTCGGCCAACCCCCCCACCTTGGCCAAGGGGAAGGCCTCCGAGGCCACGAAGGCCACCCTCATACCCCCTCCACCACCCCGGCGATGCGCTCCAGCGCCTCTGCCAGCACCTTTTGGCTGGTAGCAAAGTTGAGCCTAAGCCAGCCGGCGTAAAAAGGCCCAAAAGCTCGCCCGTCGCTCAGGCCCACCCGGCCCCGCTCGAGCACCTTCTGGTAGGCCTCCTCCCCCAAAGCCTGGCGGAAATCGAGCCAGGCCAGGTAGGTGCCCTCCGGGGGCGTGTAGCCTACCTGGGGCAGCCGGCTTTGCAGAAAAGCGCTCAGAAAATCGCGGTTGGCCCGAAGCTGGGCCCGCACCGCCTCCAGCCAGGGTCGCCCATGCTCCAAAGCTGCCCGCCAGGCCGCCATGGAGAGCACATTGGGGTGCCCCCCCAGGCCCTTGAGCACCTGGGCCAGGGCTGCGAGGAGCCTGGGGTTGTGGCTGATCACCACCCCGCCCCCCAGCCCGGCGGTGTTGTAGGCCTTGCCAGGACCGGTGAGGGTAACGGTGCGCTGGGCAATCTCAGGACCAAGGGAGGCCAGGGGCACGTGGTCTCTTTCAAAGACCAAATCGGCCCATAATTCGTCCACCATCACCCAAAGCCGGTGCTCCAGGGCAAACTCGGCCAGCCGCAAAAGCTCCTCCCGCCGGAAAACCCGGCCGGTGGGGTTTTGCGGGTTGCAGAGCATCAAAAGCCGGGTGCGGGGGGTGACCAGCCGCTCGAGCTGCTCGAAGTCGATGGCCCAGCCCTGGGTGGTGGGCTGCAAGGGGTTGTAGCGCACCTCCCGCTGGTGCTCCCGCAGCGCGTTCAGGAAGGGAGGGTAGACCGGAACCTGGATAATCACCTCATCCCCGGGGCTGCTCAAAGCCAGCACGCTGGCATAGATGCCGGGCACCACCGAGCTGGTGAGGAGCAGGTTCTCCGGGCTGAGGTCCTTCAGGCCCTTGCCGGCCTGATCTTCCACGATGCGCTCCAAAAGCTCTCCATCCCCTCGCGGGGGGGGGTAGCCCAACCCGAGCCGCAACCGCTCCTCCACCGCCCGGAGGATGGCCTCGGCAACAGGAAAGTCCATGTCGGCCACCCAAAGCGGCAGCACATCTGGGGGGTAGAAGTGCCACTTGAGGCTGTAGCCGTGAGGGTCGCGCAGGAGGTGAGCGGGGAGCTCGAGCTGCATGCCTCTAGCTTATCGCCTTCAGCCCTCCAACCCCCGTGGCAGGAACTCCTCGCCCTCCTCCGCCACCACCTGGTCCCGTCCACCCCCCTTGGCCCGGTACATGGCCTCGTCGGCCCGGCTCAAAAGGGCTGCTGGGGTATCCCCGGGCCGATAGGCGGCCACCCCGATGCTCAGCGTGACGGAAACCCCGGTCAGCGGACTCTGGCGCACCACCTCCAAAAGCCGCTGGGCCAGGCGCTGGGCCTGGGGCAGGTCGGTTCCGGGGGCCAGCAACAAGAACTCCTCCCCGCCCCAGCGGGCCAGCACGTCGTTCTCCCGCAGGTGCCGCTGCAACCGGGCCGCCACCTCGCGCAAAACCTGGTCGCCCACCGAGTGGCCGTAGGTGTCGTTGACCAGCTTGAAGCGGTCTATATCGGCCAGCAGCAGGGCCAGGGGCTGCCCATAGCGCCGGGCCCGCTCCAGCTCGAGCTCCAACACCTCCTGCATGCCCCGCCGGTTGAGCAGGCCGGTGAGGGCGTCGGTGTGGGCCATCTGGTGCATTTGGGCGTAGTAGCGGCGCAAATAGGCCAGCACGAAAAGGAGCATCAGGAAGGCTAGGTTGGAAAGCACAAACTGCAGGGTGGTGTTGAGGGCGGTGTGGTTGATCTGCGGGCTTTGGAGCAGACCCAGCCCCCCCAGCAAAACCCCCAGCCCCAGGTAGCCCAGGGAGAAGTACAGGGCCTGGCGGCGCCTTAGGAGCACGAAGGCCATCAGGTAGACCACGGGAAACCAGAGCAAAGCAGGGCTGATGCCATCGCGGCGGTGCAGGAAATGGGAAGCCTCGTAGTACACCGCCCCAAGCTCGTACACGCCTATCAAGACCAGGGCCAACTGCCAGACCTGGCGGATGCGCTCGGGGTTGCGCAGAAGGTAGATTTCCAGCAGCAAAAAGCACAGGGCCAGCGGCCAGAGCAGCCAGCGATCCAGCAAGTTGAGCTTACCCGCAGCCACCGAAAACCCCCAAGCCGCCAGGGCTGCTGCCGCTCCCATGGGCAGAAGCCAAAGGGTCACCCTGAGGCGCAGGCCCTCCAAGGGGTCGGCTACCTCCAAGGTGGCGTAGGGATCGAGGTTATGGCGGGTCATAGCGGAACACCGGGGAGCTTCAGAACGCCGCTCGTAGAGCATCTTACCTCCTAGGGGCACCTCCCAACGCCAAATCTCAGCCATGCCTTTACTGGGTACCCCCTTTGCGAAGGAAGGGTAGCAAACCCCCCCTTAACCAGGTCTGAACGCGGGCTATACTGGCTCGATGAAAGCACCTTTGGAGGCCGAGTGGTGGGACCTGGGGCTGCGGGTGGCCGGGGTGGATGAGGCCGGGCGGGGGGCCTGGGCCGGACCGGTGGTGGCAGCGGCGGTAATCCTGCCCGGTCCCGGGGCCTACCCCTTTGCCGACTCCAAGACCCTCACCCCCGCCGAGCGCGCAGCGCTGGAAAGCCTCGTAAAGGAGGTGGCCCTGGCCTTCGCGGTGGGCTGGGCCAGCCACGAAGAGGTCGACCGGCTGGGCGTGCTGCAGGCCACCCATCAAGCCGCCCTGCGGGCCCTGGCCCAGCTCACACCCCGACCCCAGGCCCTCCTGACCGACTACCTGCGCCTGGAACCCGTTTGGCGGACCTACGCCGAGACCCCCACCGCCCCCCTCTGCGCCCCTCCCAAGGCCGACCGGCTAAGCCCCAGCGTGGCTGCGGCCAGCATCCTGGCCAAGCAAGCCCGCGACCGCTACATGGAGGCCCTGGAGGCGCGCTACCCTGGCTACGGCTTCGCCCAGCACAAGGGCTACGGCACCCCCCAGCACCAGGCCGCCCTCAGGCACCTGGGCCCCTGCCCTGAACACCGCCTGCGCTTTGCCCCGGTGGCCCGGCTGGGCCCTTTTGAACCGGGCTAGAGCGCTCTTTCAGGTTTCTTTGGGGGAAAGGAGCTAGAATTCCAGGCAGGTGGTCGTGATGCGCAAGGTGCTGCTGGTGGTGTTGGGGCTCCTGGCGGGCTGTGCGCCCAGTTCCGTAACAGTGGGGCTGGGGCTGCGCCTCGAGCTCAGCCCCGTCATCACCCGGTTCGAGCCCGACCGGGGACCCGGCTCCAGTTACCGGGTCGGCGAAAGCGTAAGGTTCTGGCTGAGCCTTACCCGACCGGGCTACATCACCCTGGCGGCCATAGACCCCGACGGGGTGGCCTACGAATTCGACCGGCTCTTCCTCAACCCGGGGACCCACCTCCTCTCGGGCCCCCCTGGCTACCGCTACGAGCTCCGCCCTCCTCTGGGCCTCCAGCGGGTGCGGGCCATCTACACCGATACCCCTCATCCCCCCGGCCTTGTGCTGCGGGGCCGCTATACCGCCTCGGGCTGGGAGCAGCAGACCTACCTCTACATCGAACGTAGTGGCTCGAGGGTGCGCGACATCGCCGAGACCTACTTCTACATCCGCTAGCCCCCCCCTCCAAACCCCCGCTATTGATGACCCGTGATTCCGGGAATATAATCTCATAGCACCCACTTGTGTGCCTAAAATCTAGGCTTTACTTCACCACGGAGGAAACCCATGAAGCGACGCGAGTTTCTGAAAAAGGCAGGGATTGGCGCGGTAGCCGCCAGCAGCGTTTTCGGCCCGGTCTATGCCCAGACCCAGCCCCGCATCCGCTGGCGCATGGCCACGAGCTGGCCCCGCTCGCTGGACACCCTCTTTGGGGGAGCCGAGCTGGTGGCTAGGCGGGTCTCTGAGCTGACCGAGGGGCGCTTCGAGATCCAGGTCTTCCCTGCAGGGGAGCTGGCACCGGGATTGCAAGTGCTAGATGTGGTACAGGCCGGCAACGTGGAAATGGGCCACACCGCCAACTATTACTATATTGGCAAGAGCCCCTCGCTGGCCTTCGACACCGGGTTGCCCTTCGGCCTCAACCCCCGGCAGCAGAACGCCTGGCTCTACTTCGGCGGGGGTCTGCAGGCCATGCAGCGGGTGATCGCCGACTTCAACGCCATCACCTTCCCCGCCGGCAACACCGGGGTGCAGATGGGCGGCTGGTTCCGCCGGGAGATCCGCGGCCCGGAGGACCTCAGGGGGCTGCGCTTCCGCATCCCCGGCCTAGGTGGCCAGGTGATGAGCCGGCTGGGCGCAACGGTGCAGACCCTGCCCGGGGGCGAGATCTATCTGGCCCTCGAGCGTGGGGCCATCGACGGGGCTGAGTGGGTAGGCCCCTACGACGACGAAAGGCTGGGGCTGCACAGGGCTGCCCGCTTCTACTACTACCCTGGCTGGTGGGAGCCTGGCTCCACGGTCTCGACCATCGTGAACCTCGAGCGCTGGCGCAGCCTGCCCAAGGCCTATCAGGAGGCTATCATCAGCGCCAGCCGCGAGGCCAACGACTCGGTCATGGCCGAGTACGATGCCAAGAACGCCCCGGCTCTGGCCCGCCTGGTACGGGCGGGGACCCAGCTCCGGCCCTACCCCACCAGCGTGCTGCAGGCAGCCAACCAAGCCGCCACAGCCCTCTACGACGAGATTGCCGCGCGCGACGCCACCTTCCGCGGCATCTACGAGGGCTGGAGGAGGTTCCGCGACGAGACGCGGCGTTGGTTCGCCACCAACGAGTTCCGCTACGACGACTTCGTGCGGACCCTGCGCTAGCCCAACAAACAATCCAACCCCCCACCAGGTGGGGGGTTTTGTGCTTGGGCGGGGCCCCTACTTAAGCCCAAGCTTGTTGCGGGCCTCCAACACCTGGGCCGCGGTCATGGTCTTGGCCCGCTGGGCCCTGACCTCAGCCGCGGTAAAGGGCTGCTGGCCGGCCGGGAACCTGTTGCCCCACTGGGTGGAGATGTGGTTCAGCAAAGCGGCAATGTCTTCATCCTTGAGCTGGGCGTAGGCCGGCATCACCCCTTGGTACCTCGTGCCCTTGATGGTGATGGGGCCCTGCAGGCCGTAGAGCATCACCTGGATCAGGTACTCCCGCCCTCCCCTAACCGCCAGAATCTCGGGGATATGGCCGGCCAAAGGTGGGAACACCCCGGGCACACCGGCGCCGTTGGCCTGGTGGCAGCCCTGGCACTGGGCGTAGAGGGGCGTGGCCTGGGCCACAGCCGTTTGCGCGCTGAACAGATAGGTACCCAGGCCCAAGGCCAGGGCAGCCGACGTGAGTAGCAGGGAGAGTCTGCGCTTCAAGTTGTTCACCTCCAGATAAACAGTATGGCGCTTGGGTTCTTTTTGCAAGCGACTGACAGCTAGATTAAGGTTATCTAGCCGATAACCGCGGGTTATTTTTCCGGCTTATCCCGGGCCTGAACCAGCCAAAGAGCAGCCCCCAAGAGGGCCACCGCGCCGGCGTAGAAGAGGAAGTCCAGGGCCCCTTTGGGCGAGAATGCCAGGGCTTTTTCAAAGAACTTGACCACCAGGATCATCATGATGACCTGGCCCAGCTTGGTCTTGAGGTCGTTGAGGCTCCTGACCACCAGCACATTGAGGCTACCTTTCATGGGGTTCACCTCGGCGATGAAAAGCTCGTAAAGCCCAAGGGCAAAGATGATGAGCACCGAGGCCAGAAGGGCCAGGTCTACCGCCCCCACCATAAGCGGCAGGGCTTTCTCCACACTACCCGAGCTCAGGGCCTGCCAGACCTCGAGCCCGGTCTGCAGCGCGAAATACACCGCTCCGGCAAGCAGCCCTGCCACCGGTAGGAGCATCACCCAGCGGGCCTGCCAGAGCAGGCTTTGGATGAGCTGCTCGATGCGACTCAAGCCCGTCCCACCGTGCCCATCAGCTCGAACTTTTCCTTGATAATCTGCTTCAAGTACTCCCGCCCCTTGCCCAGAAGCTTCCGGGGGTCGAACTCCCTGGGGTTGCCCATCACCACCTCGCGGATGCCAGCGGTGAAGGCCAGGCGCAGGTCGGTGTCAATGTTGATTTTGGCGATGCCGTTCGGAATAGCCCGGCGGATATCGTCGTCGTGGATGCCGGTGGGGTCGCCCAGATCAGCCCCGGTGGCGCTCATCTTGTCCTTGAGCCACTGCGGCACCCCCGAGGAGCCGTGCAGGACGAGGGGAATGGAAACCCGCGCGGCAATCTGCTCGAGCCGAGCATGGTCGATATAGGGCCGCCCCTTGCCCTTGTAGGCCCCATGCGAGGTGCCGATGGCGATGGCCAGGTAGTCGATTCCGGTGGCTTCCACAAAGCGCTCGGCCTCCTCGGGGTCGGTGAGGAAGGCGTCCTTGGCGTCCACCACGATGTTGTCCTCGATGCCCTGCAGGCGCCCCAGCTCAGCCTCCACGCTCACCCCCACCGCGTGCGCGGCCTCCACGCACTTTTTGGTCTCGCGCACGTTTTCTTCAAAGGGGTGGTGCGAGGCGTCAATCATCACGCTGGTAAACCCAGCGCGAAGGGCCTGCAGCACCATCTTGTAGTCGGCGCCGTGGTCGAGGTGCAGCACCACCGGCACGCTGACCCGGCTGGCCATGTCCTTGACCAGGTTGGCCAGGTTCTCCAAGCCCGCGTACTTCCGGGCCCCATCCGAGACCTGGATGAAGACCGGGGCCTTGAGGGCCTCGGCGGTCTCGAGGATGGCCTGGGTGATCTCTAGGTTGTTGGTGTTGAAGCTGGGCACGGCGTAGCCTTCGCGCCGCGCTTTGTTGAGGACGTCTTTACCTAGGGCCAACGGCATAGGCTTCTCCTAACAGCTTCTCCATATTCTCGGCCACCGGCCGGTTGTTAAACAAGGCACTCCCCGCCACCACCACATCAGCCCCGGCCCGGTAGACCTCGGCCACGTTCTCGGGCTTGATGCCCCCGTCCACCTCAATCAGGCAGCCTGGATTCAGGTGCTCGCGCAACACGGCCAGCCGACGGATGCGCTCGGTACTGGCGGGAATGTACTTCTGCCCGCCAAAGCCGGGGTTCACACTCATGATGAGGGCCAGGTCGAGTTCGGGCAGGAGGGGCAGCAGGGCCTCCAGCGGCGTAGCCGGGTTGATGGCCAGCCCAGCCTTTTTGCCCAGTTCCTTGACCTGCTGCACCGCGCGGTGGGCGTGGGGGGTGGCCTCAGCGTGCACCGTGATCCAGTCCGCCCCAGCCTGGGCGAAGTCCTTCAGGTAGCGCTCCGGCTCCACAATCATCAGGTGCACGTCCAGCGGGAGCCGGGTAACCCTGCGAATGGCCTCCACCACCAAGGGCCCAAAGGTCAGGTTGGGCACAAAGCGCCCGTCCATCACATCCAGGTGGATCCAGTCCACCCCCGCCGCCTCGGCCTCCTGAATCTGCTCGCCCAGCCGGGCGAAGTCGGCGGTGAGGATGGAGGGCGCCACCCGCAGTTTAGGCATAGGCCAGGGCTCCTTTTTGAATGGCCTGCTCGCGCATATGTACTAGATAATATGCGATGACGAGCTGGGTGAGGGCCAGGGGGTAGCTCTGGCCGCCCTTGTCCCAGAAGGTGCCGATGAGTTCGGGGTTGAAGTGCTCGGCATGGGGGCCCAACTGCTCCCAGATGAGCCGCTCAAAGACCGCTGCCCGTTCAGGCTCGAGGCCCCCCGAGATGTCCAGGATGTCGGCCTCCTTGCGGGCCTCGAGGCGGATCACCGCTGGCTCGTCCTCGAAGGCCGAGTGCAGCACCTCGGTCAGGTCGAGCCGGGGCAGGCTGCGCCGGAGAGTGATGCGCACCGAAAGGCTGCTGGGCTTCTCGGGGTCGTAGCCCGGCGGCCGGTAGAAGCGCACCACCATGTCTGCGTGCTCCTTCTGCGGCCAGATGTAGGCCTTGGAGTCGGGCATACGCCGCTCGATGTCAGCCACCACCTGCTCGGGGGTGTAGCCCCGCTTGGCCACATCGCGCTTGATCTTCCACTCCCTGCGCAGGTCTTCCTCGGGGTCAAGGTAGACCTTCAGGTGGTAGCGGTCGCGCATGCGCTCCGAGTAAAGGGTGAGCAGGCCCTCGAGCACCACCGCCCGGGGAATAAGTCGGTTGCCGTCCTGGATAGCCCGGGGCGGGGGCACGTACACCGGGGGGTCGAAGGTGCCGGTGGAGTGGTTGTAAACCGGCTTCAAAATGGGCTCCCCCATGGCCAACAGCCGCACGTGCTGCTCCATGATGTCCATGTAGTTGCACTCGGGGTTGAGGGGGGTGATCTGGAGCTCAGCCCGCTGCTTGCGGTCGTACTTGTGGTAGTCGTCCACGCAGATGTTGGTGGTGCGCTCCTGGCCCAGCAAGCGGGCGATCCCGCTGCTTATGGTGGTCTTCCCCACCCCCGAGTCGCCGGCGATGCCAAGCATAAAGGGCCTATGCGGCATCCTGGCCTCCTTTCTCCAGCTCTTCGCACTCCCGGAAGACCTCGCTGGCCCGGATATCCTCCTCGGCAATACGGCGCAGATCGTCGGGGGTCACCTGGCCCGCCCGCTCAAACAGCCGTTTGGCCTGGCGCAGCTTGAAACGGTCAATGGCGTTGCGAATGCTACGGGCGTTGGCGAAGTTGGGCAACCGCCTGCGGCAGCGCACGTAATCCACGAAGGCCCGCTCGGCGGCCTCGTCCAGGTAGTAGTTCTGCTCGGCAATCATGAGCTTGCCGATGGCCACCAGCTCCTCCTCGGTGTAGTCGGGGAAGCGGATGTGGTGGGCGATGCGCGAGCGCATCCCGGGGTTGAGCGAGAAGAACTGCTCCATCTTGTCCTCGTAGCCGGCCAGGATCACCACCAGGTCCTCGCGCTGGTTTTCCATTACCTGGAGCAGAATCTCGATGGTCTCCTGGCCGTAGTCCCGCTCATTCTCGGCCCGGTAAAGGCTGTAGGCCTCGTCGATGAACAAGACCCCCCCCATGGCCCGCTTCAGCACTTCCTTGGTCTTGGGGGCGGTATGGCCGATGTACTGGCCCACCAGGTCGTCGCGGCTGGCCACCACCAGATGTTCACGCCGAATGTAGCCCAGCCGGTTTAGGATGGTGGCCATGCGCATGGCCACGGTGGTCTTGCCGGTGCCAGGGTTGCCGGTAAAGGCCATGTGCAAGACCGGACGGGTGGCCACCAGGCCCAGCTCCCGCCGCAGCTTATCCACCACCAGGTAGGCCGCAATCTCGTGGATGCGGGTCTTGACCGGTGCCAAGCCCACCAGCTCCCGGTCGAGGCGCTCCAGCACCTCGGGCACGCCGGTCTCCTGCAACAAGGCCTTTAGGTCGGTGGTGCTTACAGTCTCGGTCATGGGCACTTCCTTTTAGGACAACCCGCCCCCAGCCAGGGGCCGAGGGGCGGGCCGGAGGGGGCTAGTAACGCTCTCCCGAGGGCTTATCGGTCACATAGGGCTCGAGGCCGTACTTCTGCACCCGCCCATCCGACCAGACCATGCGCTTCAGGCGGAAGCCAGGGTCGTCCTGGGTGGGCCGGTGGGCGATGAAGCTCACCCGCTGGGCCTGCCACATGGGGCTGGGGTCGTAGCCGTTGATCTTGATGTAGTGCTTGGGGAAGGCCTCGCGGCACTTCTTGAACTCGTACATGGCCGCCGCCGGGTCCTCCAGGTCGAACATGGGCAGGCCCCACATGTTCCAGTAGATGTTGTAGGGGTTGGGGTCGTCGGTGTACTCAATCGAGACCGCCCAGCCGTTCTGGATGATGTAGCGGATCTGCTTTTCGATCTGCTCGTCGGTAAGGTCTGGGAGGAAGGAAAAAGTCCCCTGATGGATGCGCATGATTGCCTCCTTCACATGGTCGGGGTGGGCAGGAAGTCCGGGGTGTCGGTGGAGGCAAAGTCGAAGGTGACGTCCTTCCAGATCTCCAGCGCAGCGGCCAGCGCCGGGGAGTGCTTGGCGGCCTGGCGCAGGATCTCAGGCCCCTCGGCCACAATGTCCCGCCCCTCGTTGCGGGCCTGTACCATGGCCTCCACCGCCACCCGGTTGGCCGTGGCCCCCGCGGCAATGCCCATGGGGTGGCCGATGGTGCCCCCGCCGAACTGCAGCACCACATCCTCGCCCAAGAGGTCCAGCAGCAGGTGCATCTGCCCGGCGTGGATGCCGCCGGAAGCTACCGGCATCACCCCTGGCAGATAACCCCAGTCCTGGTCGAAGTAGATGCCCCGTACCGGGTCGTAGTGGTTGTACTGCTCCCGCAGAATGGCGTAGTAGCCCTTGGTCAGGTTGGGGTCGCCCTCGAGCTTCCCCACAATCGTCCCAGCGTGGATGTGGTCCACCCCCAACATCCGCATCCACTTGGCCAGCACCCGGAAGTTGATGCCGTGGTTCTTCTGCCGGGTGAAGGTGGCGTGGGAGGCGCGGTGCAGGTGGAGGATCATCCCGTTGTTGCGGCACCAGTTGGAGAGGGTCTGGAGGGCAGTGTAGCCCATGGTCAGGTCGGCCATGATGATGATGGAGCCGATTTCCTTGGCGAACTCTGCCCGGCGCAGCACCTCCTCCATGTCGGCCGCGGTCACGTTGTGGTAGTGGCCCTTGCGCTCGCCCGAGACCTGCTCGGCCTTCATGACCGCCTCTTGGGAGTAGAGAAAACGGTCGCGCCAGCGCATGAAGGCCTGGGAGTTGATGTTCTCGTCGTCCTTGGTGAAGTCAAGCCCCCCGGCCAAAGCCTCATAGACCACGCGGCCGTAGTTGCGCCCCGAAAGCCCCAGCTTGGGCTTCACCGTGCAGCCCAGCAGCGGCCGGCCATACTTGTTGAGCATGTCCCGCTCCACCGGGATGCCGTGGGGGGCTCCCTTGAAGGTCTTGAGGTAGGCCACCGGTATCCTAAGGTCCTCCAGGCGCAAAGCCTTCACCGCCTTGAAGCCGAAGACGTTGCCGATGATGGAGGAGGTCATGTTGGCAATCGAGCCCTCCTCGAACAGGGCCAGGTCGTAGGCGATGTAGGCGAAAATCTGCTCTGGGTTACCGGGCACCGGCTCGATCTTGTAGGCCTTGGCCTGGTAGCGGTCCAGGGTGGTCAGCCGGTCGGTCCAGACCACCGTCCAGGTGGCGGTGCTGGACTCACCGGCCACCGCTGCAGCAGCCTCCTCCGGCTCCACCCCAGGCTGGGGGGTGATGCGGAACAGGGCCAGGGTGTCGGTGTCCTTAGGAACATAGTCAGGCCGCCAGTAGCCCATGTCGCGGTATTCCCGCACCCCGGCTTTGGCGTACTTGCCAGTGGTTTTACCTGCGTATCCCAGTGACATACTTCCTCCTAGTAAAGCTCCCCGCTAATGGCGCGGAGTTTTTCCAAACGGTGGTACGACTCGATGTAGCGCAGGGTACCGGTGTGGCCCCGGATGACCAGGCTGTGGGTAATGGCGTAGGCGCCCCGGTAGCGCACCCCTCGCACGAACTGGCCATCGGTGATGCCCGTAGCGGCGAAGTGGGTGTCCTGGGAAGGGCAGAGCTCCTCCAGGCTGTAGACCCGCTGGGGGTCGTAACCGCTGTTCACCAAGGCCCAGCGCTCCTCCTCGCTTTGGGGGTCGAGGCGCATCTGCATCCCACCACCCAGCGCCTTGACCGCCACCGCCGCAATCACCCCTTCCGGGGTACCGCCGGTGCCCATCAGCACATCGATGCCGGTATCGGGCAGCACCGCGGCCAAGGCCCCGCCCACGTCGCCATCGGTGTGCAGGCTGACCCGCGCCCCAGCATGGCGAATCTGCTCGATTAGGCGGGCGTGGCGCGGCTTGTCCAGCACGAAAACGGTAAGCTCTTGCACACGCTTGCCCAGCGCCCGGGCTATTTCCTTCAGGTTTTCCTCCGGGCTTGCTGCAAGGTCGATGGCCTCCCTGGCTGCCGGGCCCACCACCAGCTTGGCTGCGTAGAAGCCGGGTCCGGGGTTGAAAAGCCCCCCCCGCTCGGCTGCCGCAATCACGCTGATGGCCCCACCCCGGCCATAGGCCACCAGCCGGGTGCCCTCGATGGGGTCCACCGCCAGGTCCACCTCCGGCCCCTCTCCTGTCCCCAGCTCCTCGCCGTTGTAAAGCATGGGGGCCTGGTCCTTCTCGCCTTCCCCGATCACCACCCGGGCCCGCATGGGCACGGTGGAGAGCAGAAGGCGCATAGCGTCTACTGCTGCTTGGTCGCCCTCCTCCTTGTTGCCGAGCCCCACCCACCGGGCAGCCGCCAGAGCAGCTGCCTCGGTGCCGCGCAACAAGTCCAGGGACAGGTTGCGCGTGGGGCGTTCGGTAACCGTCATCCATCACCTCCTTTGGTGAGTTCAGCGTAGGTGCTCGTGACAAATAGCGCAAGTTTGTTTTGAAAGTTTTTGATAAACTGGTCTTATGCTTGAGCGCCGCCCCTTCCCCAACCCCCAGTCGCTGCGGGTGTTCCTAAGCGTGGTGCAGGAGGGCAGCGTGGGCCGCGCAGCCCTAAGCCTGGGCATGACCCAGCCCGGGGTAAGCCAACACATCCGGGCCCTCGAGGCCCAGCTCGGCCACACCCTTTTCCACCGCCAGGGCCGCCGACTGGTGCTGACCAAGACCGGCCAGGACCTGCTGCCCGAGGCCAAACGGGCCGTGCAGGCCCTGGAGGAGTTCATGCAGGCCGCCCAGGCCCTCGAGCGCTTAGAACGAGGGCGGGTGGAGATAGGCGCCGCCACCACCATGGCGGTCTACGTGCTGCCTCGCTACCTCACCGAGTTCAAGCGGCTTTACCCCGAAATCCGGGTCAAGCTGGAAAGCGGCAGCTCCGAACGGCTTACCCAGCGGCTCTTGCAGGGGGAGATCGAGCTTGCAGTGGTGGAGTCGGTGGAGCACCTGGAGGGCTTTGAGCGCACCCTCTTCTACGAGGACGAGCTGGTGGTCATCGTGCCCCCCGAGCACCCCTGGGCCAAAAAAGAAGACATTAATCCCGAGCAGTTAGTCGAAGTCCCGCTTATCGTGCGGGACCCCAACGCCATGACCTACCGGGTGCTGGGCTCGGCCCTGGAACAGGCCGGGCTGGAGATCAACCCGGTCTTCTACACCGACAACCACGAGGTGACCAAACGGCTGGTGCTCGAGGGGGCCGGGGTGGGCATCGTCTCCAGCGTGGTGGTGCGGCCCAACGTAAAGGTGGGCAACCTGCGGGCCTTGCGCATCCGGGGAATGGAGCTCAGGCGGCTTTTCTGGCTCATCTACCCCGCCCAAGCCGGCAACCCCGCGGCCGAGGCCTTGCGGGCCATGCTGACCTCCTGAGACTAGGGCAGATTGACCGCGCTAATCCGGTTTTCCAGAAGGGACCCCGCGGGTCGTCCGGCGGCCTCCATGGCCTGCAGGTAGGCTTGGAGGGCGTCCAGGTCGAGCGGCCCCCCCACGCGCTCGGTGCCCTCGCGCAGCACGGTGAAGTTATCCCCTCCCTCGGCCAGGAAGCTGTTGACCGTCACCCGGTAGCGCCCATCGGGCAGAAGCTCCTGTCCGTTGAGGCGGATGCTGAGGACCCGCTCGCCCTTGGGCCGGCGGGCATCCCAGGTGTAGCTGAAGCCCTGCGAGACCTGCAGGATGCGGTTGCGGCCCGGCTCGGGGTTGTCGAACTGCTGCTCGAGCAGGGCCCTGATCTGAGTCCCGGTGAGGGTCATCACCACCAGGGTGTTGCCAAAAGGCTGCACGGTGAAGAGGTCCCCGTAGGTGACGGTGCGGTTCGGGCTGGGGTTCGGGGGCAGGTCGGCCCGGATTCCCCCAGGGTTCATGAAGGCCACCACCGCGCCCCCTTTGGCCGGGTCGCGGGTGGCCGCGAGCTGCGCATCGGCAATCAGGTTGCCCAGGGCGCTCTCCCCTGCGGGGCTGGCCTCGCGCCTGATCTGCTCAACCGCCAGCCGGGCCACCGGCTGGTTGGCGATGGGGTCGGCGATGGCCCGGGCCTGGTTCACCAAGGCGGTCATCTCGGGGTCCTTGGCCAGCCGGGCCGCATCCACCACCAGGTTGGCCGCGCGGGCCGCTACCACATCCCGGGTCCTTGGGTCGATGCTGAGGTCGATCTGGGTCAGAAGCCGCCCGTTGGCATCGGCCTGGGTCACCAGCCGCCCATCCACCCGGCACAGGTAGCCCCGGTGGGTGTGGCCCGAGACCACCACGTCCACCGCACGGTCCAGCCGGCGCACGATGTCTACGATGGGGCCGCTGAGCGATGTGCAGTTGGGCTCGTCGAAGGGTTCCCGTGCGAACCCTCCCTCGTGCACCAGGGCCACGATGGCTTCGACCCCCCGCGCCCGGATCTCGGGGATTACCCGGTTGATGGCCTCGGCCTCATCGGTGAAATCCAGGCCGGCTATCCCGCTGGGCGGAACGATGCTGGGGGTACCCCGAAGCACCGCGCCCACAAAAGCCACCTCCACCCCACCCACCCGCTGCACCACGTAGGGGGGGAAGAGGGGCCGGCCCGTGGCCCTGTCCAGCACGTTGGCGGCGATGTAGGGGAACCGGGCCCCCTCATAGGTCCCGAGCCGGCAGGCCCGGCTGGGGTCGTAGGCCTCCTGGCAACCGCCGCGCTGGATGCGCTGGAGTTCCTTGAGGCCCTTGTCGAACTCATGGTTGCCCAAAGCACTCACCGCCATGCCCATCCGGTTGAGGGCCATAATGGTGGGCTCATCGGCCAGGAGGGCCGAGATGAGGGGGGTGGCCCCGATCAGGTCACCCGCCCCCACGAAGACGGTGTGGGGGTTCCGCGCCCGCATCTCTTTGACCAGGGTGGCCAGGGCCTCCACCCCCCCGGCCTGGATGCTCACCCGGCGGCTGCGGTCGTTTGGGTCGGGGACGCTAAAGTTTTGGGGCAACAAGGCCCCGTGCAGGTCGTTTATAGCCAAAACCGTAACCGTGAGGGTCTGGCCCTGGCCAAGCACGAAAACCAGGGCCACCAGCGCTAAAAAGAGCGGGAGCACTGCCATCCAAACACGCCGCATTTCATACCCTCCTCCATGCGAGGATAAGGCCCCCACGTCAGGCCTCGGTAGGGACGGCTTCGTAACCCAGGCCCTTGAACCCCAGGGCAGCAATATTTACCCTTTTTGTAAGGTAATCAGAAAAGCAGGAGGTGCAGCATGGCCCTGTGGCAACCCGACCCAAGCTTCTACCCCTCGCCCCGCGCCGCTATGAAGGCCCCCCCTGAGGAGCTGGCCTACGTGGTCTGGCTGAACGCCGACCGCAGCCAGCCCGACCGGATCGCGGTGGTGGACGTGAACCCGGGCTCGAGCCGCTACGCCCAGGTGATCGGCCACGCCGAGATGCCCTACACCGGGGGGGAGCTCCACCACTTTGGCTGGAACGCCTGCAGCTCCATGCTCTGCCCCCAGGCCCCCCACCCCCATGTGGAGCGGCGCTACCTGGTGGTGCCGGATATCAAAAGCTCGCACATCACCATCCTGGACACCAAGCCCGACCCCACCTGCCCCAAGGTAGTCAAGGTCATCGAGCCCAAGACCTTAGCCGAGCGCACCGGCTACAGCCGGCCCCATACCGTGCACTGCGGGCCCGATGGCGTCTACATCTCGGCCCTAGGCAGCCCTGAAGGAGAGGGCCCCGGGGGCATCATGGTGCTGGAGCACGAAAGCCTGGAGCCTCTAGGTCGCTGGGAAATCGACCGAGGGGACCAGTACCTACACTACGACTTCTGGTGGCACCTGGGCTACGACACCCTGATCTCCAGTGAATGGGGCACCCCGCGCATGGTGGAGCAGGGCCTGCTGGGCGAGGAGCTTTTGGCCGGGAGATACGGCCACCGGCTCCACTTCTGGGACATAGCCCGCCGCCGTCGCCTCCAGGCCCTGGACCTGGGGGCCGAGCACCAGATGGCCCTGGAGCTCCGACCGGCCCACGACCCCACCCGGGCCTACGGCTTTTTGAACTCGGTGGTCTCGCTCAAGGACCTCTCGGCCTCGGTCTGGCTTTGGTACCGCCAGAATGGAGCCTGGGCGGTGCAGAAGGTCATCGAGATTCCCGCCGAGCCCGCCGAAGAGGACCTGCTGCCCCCCATCCTGAAACCCTTCAAGGCGGTGCCCCCCCTGATCACCGACATCAACCTGAGCGTGGATGACCGCTTCTTGTACGTGGCCTGCTGGGGCACCGGAGAGCTGAGGCAGTACGAGGTTTCCAACCCCTTCGAGCCCCGCCTCACGGGAAGCCTTAGGATTGGCGGCATCGTGCGGAAAGCGGGCCATCCTGCGGCCCAGGGCCCCCTGAACGGCGGCCCCCAGATGGTGGAGGTGAGCCGCGACGGGCGGCACATCTACTTCACCAACTCCCTCTACCTGCCCTGGGATGCGCAGTTCTACCCCGAGGGCATCCGGGGCTGGATGGTCAAGGCCGAGGCCGACCCCGAGGGGGGGCTCCGTTGGGACGAGCGCTTCTTCATTGACTTCGGCCCCAACCGGGCCCACCAGGTGCGGCTGCAAGGGGGCGACGCCTCGAGCGACGCCTACTGCTTCCCCTGATGGAGCCCCTCCTACCCTCTGTGGCCCTGATGGGGGCCCTCCACGGCCTCAACCCGGCCATGGGCTGGCTCTTCGCGGTGGCCCGGGGCTTGCAGGAAAGGCGGCTGGGGGCTTTGCTGGGGGCGCTGGGCCCTATTGCGCTGGGCCATACCGCGGCGGTTGGGGTCATGCTCGCGCCCCTTTGGGCCCTGGACCTCCTGCTGCCCACCACCGAACTGCGACCCTGGCTGGGCCTGGGCCTGATCGGTTTTGCCCTGTGGCGCAGCCGAAAACCCTGGCATCCGGTGGGCCGGATGCGGGCTGGGGCCTTGGAGCTTTCGGCCTGGTCCTTCCTGCTCACCCTGGGCCACGGAGCGGGGCTCATGCTCCTGCCCTTTCTATGCGCTTCTGGGGCCCTTCGGGGGCTGGAGGCCCTGGCGGTGCACAGCCTGAGCACCCTTCTGGTCATGGCCCTGGCGGCCCTGCTGGCCTACCGGCTGGGGCTACACCTTTTGCCGCGGCTTTGGATTAACTTTGATAGAGTCTGGCTCTGGGCGCTGGGAACGATGGGGCTGGCCAGCCTGGGCATGGGCCTTGCAGGGTAGCCATGCGCTTTGGCGAAGCGGGAGGATGGTATGTGGTGGGGCAGTTCGGGCTGCTCTTGCTTCTGGGGCTGGCCCTGGGGCTTACCCCGTCTTCTAGCCCTTTCTGGTTGGTCTGGATCGGAAGAGGGCTGGGCGCGCTGGGGATGGCCGTGCTCTTGGTGGCAGCCTGGCAGCTCGGGCGCAACCTGACCGCCCTGCCTAGGCCCAGGCCGGAGGGCCACCTGGTGCAGGAAGGCCTCTACCGGGTAGTACGGCACCCCATCTACGCGGGGCTCCTCCTTTGGGCCTGGGGGAGCACCCTGGCCCACCTCAACCTTTGGACGCTGGCCCTCAGCGGTCTATTGACTGCCCTTCTGGACAGGAAGGCCACCCTCGAGGAGCGTTTCTTACACCAGCGCTACCCGCAGTACGAGGCTTATCGCAAACAGGTGCGAAAGCTCATCCCCTGGCTCTACTGAGCCGGGCAGGGCTCGAGGCGCCCCGCCAGTTCCACCGCCCCCGGCAGCGGCTGCCAGACCGGCTCCACTGGTTCCGCACGCCACTCGAGCCGCTTCGGCTGTAGGAAGAACGGCTCGCGCCGATACTTTAGCACCACCCCAGCGCCCTGCCCCGTGCTCAGCCAGCCCTGGCCCTCGGGGCTGTAGCTGTAGCTGAAGCCCACCGCCCGGGGGGTCTGGGGCTCGAGGTAGCGCAAAGAGCCCAGGCCGGAACCCAGGGCCCTGGCCTGCCCCCCCTCTACCCAAAGCCCCCGCCGCTCCCCCTCCACCTCGGCCTCCCCTACCAGGACCCGGCTCCTAGGGTAGGTCCGCCACATGCGAAAGTAGTCCAGGCCGGGCCTGCGCCACAGCTCGGCCCGGCCCCCGGGCAGCCACCACAAAAAGCCCTCCGAGTCCCCCTCCACCTCGGCCCGCCCCACGGCCAACCCCGGACCCACGTAGCGTAGGTAGTCGTTGCCAGGAAAACGGCTCTGGTAGCCGGCCCGTAGCCGGCCCTCCAGGTCTGTGTGCAGCCAGAAGGCATCGAAGCCCCCGGGCCCCGCCGTGCGGCCCACCAGGTAAAGCGCCCCGCCCGAGCGCCACAGGCCATAGGCGTAGGCATCGCCCGGGCCCCTATAACGGTGCCCCTTGCCATCGGCCAGGCGCAGCAGCCAGACATCCCAGTCGGGCCTAGGGCCCAGCCCACCCACAGCATGGACCCCATCGGTGAACCAAAGCACCCCCTCCGGCCCCCGCCAGGCCGCCCGGGGCCGGCCCTGGGCATCCAGCCTCACCCAGAGGGCCCGCAGCCCGCTAAAGCCCACCGCCACCCAGCCCCCGGGTGTGGGGGCCAGGCCGTAGAGCCCCTCGTCCTCCTCCGGCAGGCCCACCCCAAAGGCCCCCTTTGGGGTAAGGACCAGCGCCTCCAGCCGCCGCCCCTCGACCCAGGCCCGCCCCACCCAAACCCCCTCGGCCCCGGCAAACAGGGCGCTGTTGTAAAGGGTAGCGAGCACCAAGCAGGCCCCAAGCACAGGCCCATGATAAACGGGGCCCGCGAAGGGGCCCCAGCAGAACCCAGTCCTACCAGATGTAGAAGATGGTCACAATGAAGAGCCAAACCGCATCCACCAGGTGCCAGTACATCGAGGAGGCCTCGAGGGTGCCCTGCTCGTGGTTGTTGATCTTGCCCGCCAGGCCCTGGGCGTAGGCAATCACCAGCCCGGTCCCCCCGATGAGCACGTGCAGCCCGTGGAGGCCCACGATGAGGAAGAAGGCGTTGAACCAAAGCGCCGCCTTGCGGGCCGCCTCCGACTGACCGGCCGCGTTCAGGGCCTCCACATAGTGGCCCGAGGCGATGGCAAACTCCCAAACTTGGAAGAGGAAGAAGGCCACCCCCAGGAGGATGCTGATGAGCATCCCCAGCTTGTAGGGGGAGAACTTGTTGCTGCGCAGGTCGTGGTGGGCAGCGTGCACGGTAAAGGAGCTCGCAACCAGGAAGAAGGTGTTGAGAAGGGCCAGCCACAAGGCCGGGCGGTGGTCCTCCGGCGGCACCGCGGCCCCGGTGAGGCGCAGGTACAGATAGCCCGCGATCAGGATGCCGAAGAGGGCAATTTCTGAGACGATGAACCAAGCCATCCCCACCCAGGCATTGGACTTACCGGTCACGGTGTGGTGCTCCACCGGGTGGTCGTACTCGCGGCGCAGGCCCCACTTGAAGAGGCTATAGAAGAAGAGGAGGAGGCCCACCGCCAGCCAGCCGCCCCACCCTGGCAGGCCGCCCACCGGGGCCGTCCCGAGGTTAGGGGCCAGCGAAATGCCCACCCCTAGGATGAACAGGGCCACCGCGGTCATAAAGGGCCAGATGGTGGGAGCTGGCAGGTGAATGGTGGCAGGGTCGATGGGCTTGGGCTTCAGGCCCTCCTTCTCCCAGTCGTAGAGGGGCCGTTCGGATTTGAAGACCGTGGGGAACTGCACGGCAAAGTTGTACGAAGGCGGCGGCGAGGAGGTGGCCCACTCGAGGGTATAGCCCCCCCAGGGGTTGTCGGGGGCCTTCACGTTTTGGCGGAAGCTCTCAAACATGGCGATAAGCCAGGCGACACCCCCCAGCCCAAGGATGATGGCCCCCACGGTGGAGATGAGGTTCATCTCGTTCCAGAGGTAGAGGCCGTCGGGGTAGGTGTAGTAGCGGCGGGGCATGCCCAAAAAGCCCAGCACGTACTGGGGCATGAAGGCCAGCAGATAGCCCACCAAGAAGAGCCAGAAGTGCACCTTGCCCCAGAATTCGGGGTACATCCGCCCGGTGATCTTAGGCCACCAGTAGTAAAGCCCAGCAAAAGCTAGGAAACCTGAGCCGGCCATCAGAACGTTGTGGAAGTGGGCCACCACGAAGTAGCTGTCCTGCACCTGATAGTCGAAGGGCGCCACCGCCAGCATGATCCCGGTAATCCCCCCCAGCAGGAAGTTGAACATGAAGCCCATCAAGAAGAGCAAGGGGGTCTTGAAGTCGAGCTGGCCGCCCCACAAAGTGCCCAGCAGGTTGAAGATCTTCACCCCTGTGGGCACCGCCACCAGCACGGTGAAGAAGACGAAAACGAGCTGGAAAAGAAGGCTCTCGCCCACCGTGAACATGTGGTGCGCCCAGACCAGGAAGCCCACCACCGCGATGCCCACCAGGGCGAAGACCATGAAGCGGTAGCCGAAGACCGGCTTGCGGGCAAAGGTCGAGGCCACCTCGGCGGCAATGCCCAGGTAAGGGAGCAGCATGATGTAGACCGCCGGGTGGGAGTAGAACCAGAAGAACTGCTGGTAGAGCACCGGGTCGCCGCCGATGATGGGGTCATAAAGGCTCAGCCCCAGCTTGCGCGAGAGTAGCACGGTCAGGCTGGCCGCGGTAATGCCCGCCAGGGCAAAGAGCGAGAGCAAGGAGGTGGCAAAAATACTCCAGACAAAGATGGGCATCTTCCACAGGCCCATGCCCTTGGCCCGCAGGTTGTAGACCGTGGCGGCGAAGTTGGCCGAGCCCAGCAGGCTCGACAGGCCTACCAGCAGCACCCCCATCATGAAGAAGTCGGTGCCGATGCCGGTAGTGCGGGAAAAGGGGTAGTAGAAGGTCCAGCCCACGTCCGGGGCCCCGCCAAAGAAGAGCGAGGTGTAGATGAGCACCCCCGAGAAGACGAAGAGCCAGGCGGCAAAGGCGTTAATCCGCGGTAGGGCTACGTCCCGCTCGCCCAACATGAGGGGCAGGATGAAGTTGCCAAAACCTGCCAGCCCTGCTGGGATGATGAAGAAAAAGAGCATGGTGGCCCCGTGCAGGGTGAGCACCTGGTTGTAGGCGTCCCCAACCAAAAACTGCCGCTCGGGGCCAGCAAGCTGCCAGCGGATGGCCACCGCCATCAGGCCTGAAAACCCGAAGGCCACAAAGGAGGTGACCAGGTAGATCATCCCTACCTTCTTGTGGTCGCTGGTGGTCAGAAGGTCCCAGAGCGCCTCCCAAAAGGTCATGCGCCGTGTAGGTTGTGGTGCAACTACGGCCATAGTTGTGCGATACCTCCTCTAGAACCTATCCAGATTGCTGAAGTCCAGGCCCTCCACCTTGTGGCTCATCAGGTAGGCGGCGATGGCCTTGACGTCCTCATCCGACATCGTGGGGTAGGCCGGCATCTTGACCCCGGGTTTCATGCCAGGGGAGTTCTTGATCCAGCGCTCCAGGAATTCCGGGGTGTTGGGCCACATCCCCGCCCCCACAGTGGTACGGTTGCCAAAGAAGGTGAGATCGGGGTTCTGCGGCAGCCCCTGGGAAACCCCCTTGATGGCGTGGCAGGCTGCGCACTGCTGCTTGAAGAGCTCCTCCCCTCGAGCCAGGACGGGGTCGGCTGGCGGGGTGGCCTGGTAGGCCTTGGCCCCCTCGATCCAGCGGTCAAACTCCTCCTGCGAAACCACCTTTACGCGGAAGCGCATGTTGGCGTGGGAGGCCCCGCACAGCTCCACGCACTGCCCATAGTAGGTACCGATTTTTTCCGGGGTCACCTCGATGTGGGTGACCACCCCCGGAATGGCGTCGCGGGCCCCCACCATGCTGGTAATGCGGAAGGAGTGGATCACGTCGTAGTTCTGGCCATCCCCTCCAGTGACCTCAAAGCGCACCGGCCTGCCTACCGGAAGCACGAGCTCGTTGGAGTTGCGCACCCCATAGTCTCTGTAGATGAAGTCCCACCAGAACTGCCAGCCCCGGACCTCCACCACCATAGCGCCCGGGGTAGGTTGGTCGAGGCGGAACATGCTCCGGGCGGTGAGACCAAAGATGATGAGCACGATGATGGTAGGAATCACCGTCCAGATGACCTCGAGCCGGTCATTTCCGTGTATTTGCTCAGGCTCCGAGGTCTCCTTTCCAGTGCGGCGGAACTTGATGACCACATAGGTCAGCGCCCCGATCACCACCACGAAAACCAGGGCAGCAAAGCCCATCACCCAGACCAGCAGCCCCCGCACCTCGCGGTTGAAGGCCGAGGCCTCCGGGTCGATGATGTTGAGAACATGACCCCCTGCCTGGCCGGGCTCGGCCGCCAGGGCTAGCCCAAGAAGTAGGATGAGCCAACTCAGACCTCGTTGCAGCATTCGCGCGTCCTCCCTACACTTGCCTGGTCATTCTAAAGCATTTTTTTTGGAATTACTCCTTTCTACTGCACAGAATACCCCTACCCGGTAGGCCCCCATCCTACCATCTAAAGCGCCCTGTCTATAGCCATAGCGACAAAGAGTAATGCCAGGTATAGCATCGAGTACTTATACAAGGCCAGAGCACGGGGGCGCTCCTGGCTTTGCAAAAGCCGCCAGCTCTGTCCAAGCAGCAAAGCGTTCAAAGCGAGCGCCACCCCCAGGTAAAAGCCCCTAAGTTCCCCCATCAACACGGGGATAAGGGTGAGAACGACCGTCAGGATAGCGTACAGAAACACCTGGTAGGCGGTCTCGCGCTCACCCCGCACCACCGGGAGCATAGGCACCCCCACTGCGGCATACTCGTCCTTGATCATCAGGGCCAGGGCCCAGAAATGCACTGGCGTCCAGAAGAAGATGATCAGGAAGAGGTACCAGGCAAAAAGGGAGAGCTCCCCCGTGACCGCAGCCCAGCCCACCAGGGGAGGAAAGGCCCCGGCAGCTCCGCCGATGACGATGTTGCTCCAAAAACGGCGCTTCATGTAGAGGGTGTAGACCCCCACGTACCAGACCAGCCCGGCCATCGCCAGCAGCGCGGCGAGCATGTTGGCCCCCCAGCCCAGGATTAGGAAGGAAAGGAAAGCCAGGATGCTGGCGAAGAGGGTGGCTTCCTTGGTGCCGATCTTCGCGGTTACGGTGGGGCGCTGGGCGGTGCGCCGCATCCGACCGTCTATGTCCCGGTCAATCACCATGTTGAAGGCGTTGGCCGCCCCCGCGGCCATATACCCCCCCACCAGCACCACCAAGAATAGGCCCAGGCCCGGCCAGCCCCTGGCGGCCATGAACATGGCCATCAGGGTGGTGAAGAGCAGCAGGCTGATGACCCGGGGCTTGGTCAGCCAGAAGTAGTCGCGCCAGGTGGCGCGTTCGGTTTGGGTAGCAGAAAGCACCATACCAGTTTACCTTGCCCCCTGGGCCGCAGCGGTGCGGGGTTGCGCACTCTGGCCCTTCGTGCTCAGAGCCGAAACGGCCAGCAGAACCCAGGTGATGAAGGCCAGATCTGAAAGCAAGAGGTGGGGCAGCTGGGTGTAGAGGGCGGCCGCTTGGTGGACATTGAGGAAGCCCACCAAAAGCTGCAGGACAAAGACCACGCCCACCATCCGAGCGAAAAAGCGGGTGTGGGGCGAGGGGCGCAGGCTGGCGATAAGCTGGGCTGCCAGCACCACGTAAAGGCTCACCAGCACCGCGATGAAGGGATGGTAGATGCGGAGCTGGACCAGGAAGTGCTCACCTGGGGTCAGGGCCCGCCCCACTGCCTCGGCGGTGTTGCGCACGGGAAAGAGCGCGTCGCCCAAGGAGGAAAGGGCCCCCGAGGCCGCCACCCCCAGCAGGCCCACCACCCCCAGGCCAAGGGCCCAGGCCACGAGGCCCTGGCCCCGCCAGAAGGGCCGGGCCTCGGGGTAGCGGGACCACCAGGCGGTGAGGGCCAGGGCCCCGATCAGGAAGAGGGTGTTGATCAGGTGGGCGGGGGCCACGATGGCCCTAGCCAGGCTGGCGTCCTGCCCCACCAGGCGAAAGAGCACCAAACCAGCTCCAATCAGGCTCTCGGTGACCATGAAGAACATCGAAAGACCAGCCCCCAAGCGCACCAGGTGGCCTTTGGGAAAGGCCCGGCGCGACCAAAGGAGCAGCCCCACCACCATTAGCAAGGAAAGGCCGCTGGTAAGGCGGTGGAAGAACTCGATGAAGGTCTCTAGGCCGCGGAAGGCCGGGAGAACCTCACCGTTGCAGGTGGGCCAGTGGGCCCCGCATCCATCCCCAGAACCGGTGGCCTGCACCACATCCCCCCAAAGGATGACCAGCAGGGTGAAGGCCACCACCCCCCAGGCATAAAGCGTAAAGCGATGGTTCTTCATGTGGAAAACCCCCTTCGGGGCACTGCCCCCATTCTGCCAGAGGGTCCCGGGTATACCATTAGGACAATTGTCCTGACCAACCCTTTGCCTCCCCAAGCCCACCGGGCGCAAAATGAGGGCTATGCAAACCGCCCTCACCACCACAGCCGCCAAGCGCTTGCTGGCTTCGAGCACCGGCTCGAGGGCGCTGATGCGGGGACTCCTCTTCACCCCCTCGATTCCCCGCTACGCCCTGGCCCGGCTGCTGGGCAAGCGCTACCCCCCCCAGGCCCTCCCCCTGCAGCTTGTCACCCTGCCCGAGCCCGCCCGCACGCCGGGCTTTGAGCGGCTCAAGGTAAGGCTTTCAGGCATTTGCGGCAGCGACCTGGCCCTGCTTTACGGAAAGCAGGCCCCTACCCTCTCAGGGATGTTCTCCTTTCCGGCCGTGCTGGGTCATGAAATCCTGGCCGAGCTGGGGGGCGTGCGGGTGGTGGTGAACCCGGTGCTGGCCTGCCTCGAGCGGGGCCTCCCCGACTGCCCGGTCTGTGCTCAGGGCCTCGACCACCTCTGCGAGAACGTGGCCGAGGGCAGCCTGGCCCCGGGCATGGTGGGCTTTTGCCGCGATCTGGGGGGGGGCTGGGCTGAGCGCATGGTCGCTCACCGTGAGCGCATCCTGCCGGTGGACGAACGGGTACCTGATGAACGGGCCGTGCTCGCAGAACCCGCAGCGGTGGTGCTCCATGGGCTGCGCCAGGCCTGGGGGCAGGCCGAAGGCTTTGCGTGGCCCAGTCGGGTGTTGGTAATCGGGGCGGGGACCATCGGGCTTCTGACCATTCGGCTGCTGCGGGTGCTGGGGTTTTCGGGGCCCCTTTATGCCGTAGCCCGCCACCCCCACCAGGCCGAGCTGGCCCAAAGGTTCGGAGCCAGCCAGGTCTTCCCCTCAGCCCAGGCTGCCCAGGAGGCCGCCGGCGCTCGGCGCTACCGGGGCATTCTGGGGGCTTCCTCCTGGCGCGGCGGCTTCGAGGGGGTGGTGGAGGCCTCGGGCTCCCCCGGCGGCCTGCAGGAGGCGAGCTGGGCAGTGCGCGAGGGGGGGCGGGTGCTGCTCCTGGGGGCCCCGGCCACCGCTTTTCACGATTTCTCGCCCTACTGGTTCCGCGAGGTGCACCTGGTAGGGAGTTATGCGTATAGCTGGGACGACTTCGCCCAAACGGTCAAGCTGCTTCCCGAGCTGGAGGGGCTCGAGGCCCTGGTCACCCACCGCTTCCCCCTGGAGGCCTGGCCTGAGGCCATCAAAACCGCAGCCTCCCGGCGGGGCATTAAAGTGGTCTTCAAGCCATAGACCCCTTTCCGCGAGCAGGTACGGTGCGCTAGCCTGGGGGAAGGATGCCCATCCGCGAGTTTAGAATGGAGGACTACTCCAGCGTGATCGCCCTATGGCAGAGCGCAGGCCTCGAGCTCAACCCCTCGGACAGCTTTGAGGGGCTGAAGAAGAAGCTCGAGCGCGACCCCGATTTGTTCTTGGTGCTGGAGGAGGATGGCCAGATCCTGGGGGCCCTCCTGGCCGGCTTCGATGGGCGGCGGGGCTGGCTTTACCACATGGCCATCCACCCTTTTGGCCAGGGGCAGGGCTGGGGCAAGCGGATGCTGGAGGAGCTCGAGGCCCGCCTCAGGGCCAAAGGCTGCCTGAAACTCAACCTTCTGGTCGAACCCTCCTACAGCGGCGCGGAGGAATTCTTTGAGCGGCTGGGCTACCGGCGCGACGAACTCATCTTCATGGAGAAGTGGCTGGGCTAGGGCAGAAGGACCGCAGCCCCGTGCACCCGGCCCTCCTTAAGGGCCCTTAGGGCCTGGTTGGCCTCCTCCAGGGCAAAAGGCATGGTCTGGGGCCGCACCCCTGCCGCCCGGGCCAAAGCCAAAAACTCCTCCCCATCCTGGCGGGTCAGGTTGGCCACGGAACGCACGCTCCGCTCCTCCCAAAGCAGGGCGTAGGGGAAGGCCGGGATATCGCTCATGTGGATGCCCGCGCAAACCACCACCCCGCCCCGCCGGGTGGCCCTCAGGGCCTGGGGCACCAGCGCCCCCACCGGGGCGAAGATCAGCGCCGCGTCCAGGGGCTCGGGGGGCAGCTGGTCGGAGCCGCCGGCCCAGACCGCCCCGAGCCTCCGGGCCAGGGCCTGGGCCTGGGTATCCCCGGGCCGGGTGAAGGCGTAAACCTCCCGGCCCTGGTGGACCGCAACCTGGGCAATGAGGTGGGCGGCCGCCCCAAAACCGTAAAGCCCAATCCGCTCCACCCCCTCCCCAGCCAGACGGTAGGCCCGGTAGCCGATGAGCCCCGCGCAGAGCAAAGGAGCGGCCTCGAGGTCGCTGTAGCCTGCTGGAATAGCAAAGCAGTAGTCCTCCTGGGCCAGGGCATACTCGGCATACCCCCCGTCCAGGGTGTAGCCGGTGAAGAGGGCTTTATCGCAGAGGTTCTCCTGGCCTCCCCGGCAGTAGCGGCAGGCCCCACAGGTAGCGCCCAGCCAGGGCACCCCCACCCGCTCCCCCACCCTGAAGCGGCGCGCCTCCGGCCCCACCGCCACTACCTCCCCCACGATCTCGTGCCCCAGCACCAGGGGCAGCTTGGGATGGGGCAGCTCCCCCTCGAAGATGTGGAGGTCGGTGCGGCAGACCCCGCAGGCCCGCACCCGCAGGAGGAGCTGCTTTCCGGTGGGCTCGGGCCGCTCCACCTCCCGCAGGTGAAGGGGCTCTCCCACCTTCTCCAGCCGCATCGCGCGCATTCCCATACAGGATACCAGCGCAGAAAATCCCGCACCAGCACCAGGCCTTGCAAAGCACCCAAGCCCCAGGGTCTAGGGACCCACCTCCGGAGCCGTCCAAGCCGAGAGGCCGAGGCCTTCCAGCACCGCCCCCACCAAATACAAAGAGCCGGTCACCAGAACTGGCCAGGGCTCCTGGCGGGCCGCCGCGGCAGCATGCTCCAGGGCCTCCAGGGGGTCCTCAAAGTAGGGTGAGGCCCGAACCCGCTGCAACTCCGCCCCGCGCAGGGCCCCCCGGCCTGCCCAGGCGTAGCGGAGGCTTTTGGTCTTGGGGAGCAGGGCCCCCAAAGTCGAAGCGTAGTCCTTGCGCGGAAAGGCGCCGAACACCAGATGAAAGCCCTCGAACTCCTCCGCTAGGGCCCGCGCGGCCGGCGGATTGTGGGCCCCATCCAGCACCACCGGGACCCCCCTGTACTCCAGCCGCTGCATGCGGCCAGGGTGAAAGGCCGCGGCGAGGCCCCGGGCAATTGCTGCTTCCTCGTAGCCCAAAAGGCGCAGAGCGGCCGCGGCCAGCCGGGCGTTCTGCTGCTGGAAGCGGCCGGGCAGGGCCGGGGCCGTGGGCAGGGCGAAAAGCTCTTCTTCAGAAAGCACGTACAAAGGGGCCCCGCGCTCGCGGGCCAGGGCCCGGACCACCTCCAGCCCCACCCCCTGAGCCCCGGTCACCACCGGCACTTCGGGCCGGATGGCCCCGGCCTTGTCCCGCGCTACCCCCTCCAGCGAACCCCCCAGGGTCTCCAGGTGGTCCTCGCCGATGTTGGTAATCACCGTAAGCCGCACCCGGGGAAGCACATTGGTGGCGTCTAGCGCTCCGCCCACCCCGGCCTCCACCGCGGCAATCCGGACCCCCTTTTGGGCGAAGTGCCGGAAGGCCAGAGCGGTGGTGAGGTCGAAGAAGGCTGGCGGCTCGAGGAAGCGCTCCTCCTGCGCCCAGCGCACAAACTCCAGCACCTCGCCTTCGGGGATGAGGCCCAGGTGGGTGCGGATCCGCTCGCGAAAGTCCACCAGGTGAGGGCTGCTGGTGGCCCCAAAGGCCTCCTTTGCTGCCCGGAAGGCTGCCTCCAGATAGGCCACCACGCTGCCCTTGCCGTTGGTGCCGATCACGTGCACCGCGGAAAAGAGCGCCTCAGGATGGCCCAAGCGTTCCAGCAGCCCCCGGATGCGGCCGAGCCCCCGGGGAGCGCCCGCCCGGGTCTGGGAAAAAAGCCAGTTGAGCGCCTCGGAATAGGTCACGGGCCTAAGATTACCCCATGCCTCACACCACCCTGCGCCGCCACTGGGCCAGCAGGAGGCTACCGGCTAGAAAAACCCCGGCTGCCAGGCCAAAAAGACCGCTCACCTCAGTCCGCTGGGGCCGCCAGCCCACCACCCGGCTCAGGCTGCGGTAGGCCTGCCGCAAAGCCTCGGCCGACTCCGCGGCAAAGTACTGCCCCCCAGTGGCCTCGGCGATGGCCCGCAGGGTCTCCTCGTCGAACTGCATCCAGTACCCCCCCCAGCCCCACTCGCTCCCGCTCGGGGGCGCGTTGGGGTCTCCCCGGCGGCCCAGCCCAATGGTGTGCACCGTCACCCCCATCTCCTTGGCAAAGGCGGCGGCGTCGAGCGGGTCCGTGCCGGTGTTGTTGCGCCCGTCCGAGAGCAAAACCACCGTTGAGGGGCCCAAAGGCTTCCCATCGGCGCCCACAGGGATGGCCCGGAGGCTCTCCAGCAGCCCGTCCCCAATGGCGGTGCGGCGGGCCATCTGCAAGAGCTCGATCTGCTCCACCACCCGCTCGTGGTCGGTGGTGGGGGCCACCTCCAGGGTGGCATAGCCGGCAAAGCTCACCAGGCCCACCTTGATTCCGTCAGGCAGGGCGCGGACAAAGTTCTGGGCCTCCTTTTTGGCTGCGGTGATGCGGTCGGGCTCGATGTCCTGGGCCCGCATGGAAAGGCTGATATCGATGGTCACAATCACCGTGGCCAGGCTGTCGGGCACCGGCAAAACCGCCTGAGGACGGGCCAATGCCAGCAGGGCCAGCAAGAGCGCCAGACCATAGAGCCCCGCGCTCAGGTGGCGCTTCCAAAGCGGCTCGGCCAGCCGGGCCAGCGGGGCCAGGTTGGGGTAGAGCACAAAGCCATCCGCCCGCCCCTGGTAGACCAGGCGCCAGTAGAGCCAGCCCAGGAGGGGCAGGAGCAGGAGCGCCCAGAGCATCCAGGGAAGTCCAAAGGTCACCGCTCTACCCCCTTCACTTCAGGAAATAAATCACCTCTGAGTTTGACTGCGATTCCCCGTGCAGATGGTAGGCTTGTTTACGATGCGGCTCGAGGCCCTCCACAACGAGCTGGTGGCCTGTCGGCGCTGCGCCCGCCTGGTGGCCTGGCGGGAGCAGGTGGGCCAGGAAAAGCGCGCCGCTTACCGCAGCTGGGTCTACTGGGCCAGGCCGGTGCCCGGCTTCGGCGATCCAGAGGCCTGGCTGCTCATCTTTGGCCTGGCCCCCGGGGCCCACGGCTCCAACCGCACCGGCCGCCCCTTTACCGGGGACGCCTCGGGGGACTTCCTGTACCCAGCGCTCTACCGGGCCGGGCTGGCCAACCAGCCCAGCTCCACCCACCCCGGCGATGGGCTGGTGCTGCGGGGGGTCTACATCACCGCAGCGGTGCGCTGCGCCCCGCCAGGTAACCGCCCCACAGCGGAGGAGCTCGCCGCCTGCGCCGAGTGGACCCGGCGGGAGCTGGGCCTTCTGGGGCGGGTGCGGGTATACCTGGCCCTGGGGCGGATAGCCCACCAGGCCTTGCTGGGCTACCTGGGCCTCCCCCGGGCAGCCTACCCCTTTGCCCACGGCCGGGCCTACCGGCTAAAGGAGGCCTTCCTTCTCTGCTCCTACCACGTAAGCCGACAAAACACCCAGACCGGCCGGCTCACGGCGGCCATGTTCGACCAGGTCCTGGCCCAGGCCAAGGCCCTGGCTGGGCTCTGAACACCCAAGGTGCAAACCCCAACCGGGGTCATCGCTGCCCGCAGACCCAAGCGAGGTTGGCAACGTCACGTAACGCTTGGATGGGTCAAAATACCCTGAGTAAGAAGGATGAGTTTTTACAATCTCAGATGTATGAGAAGGTTCTTGGTTTTTTTGCCTCTCTTTGTGGCGATTCTGATGGCTTGCGCCCCAGCCACAACCGGACGCCGAGTATTCGAACTGCGCGTTGTCAATTTGTGCGGAGGGGACAACTACACCGTCAGGGTATATGCCAACCAGCAGTACCTTGGCAGGGTGACCACGGTGGAGTCCTTCTACCTACCCGCGGGCCAATACGAGCTGCGCGCCGAGGGAACCGGGCTCAACGGCGGGATGGCCACGCGAAGCGTGTATATGGATGCCGACAAGCTGTGGACGCTATGCAGATAGCCGGAAACCTCGAAAATTTAGGAATTTAGGGCTGGAGCTGGCCCTGCCTTCCTCCTAGCCGGCCAAGTGGCCACATCTTGGGCCTGTTCCGGAGCCGCTTACCCCCCAAAGGCAGGGCCAGGGGGGCTTGGGCAGGTGGTCGTGGTTATAAATTCGCCCTAGGATAAAGGAACTCGTAGACGAAAGCCGCCAGCCCCGCCCCTACCAGCGGCCCCAGCCAGTAGACCCAGTGGGCCGACCACTCCCCCCCAATGAGGGCCGGGCCCAGGACCCGGGCTGGGTTCATGGCCGCCTCAGAGATTGGAGCACCCACCAGGATGGCCATGGTCACCGCAAGACCGATGGCCAGGCCAGCGAAGGTATAGCGGTTGTAGACAGCGGTGCCAAGGATGACCGAGACCAGGAAGAAGGTCAGGAAGACCTCCATCATGAGGGCCTGGACCGCCGAGTAGGCCTCGCCTGGGGCGGGGGTCCCCTCAAACACCGCCTCTCCGCCGTATAAAGCCCCTACAAAAAAGGCGGCCACCAGGCCACCCAAGAGCTGGACCCCCCAGTAGCCCAAAGCCTCCGCCCAGGAGGTCCGCCCGGAGAGGAGCAGGGCAAAGGTCACCGCAGGGTTGAAATGGGCCCCGGACACCGGTCCCAGCGCCGCTACCGATAGGCCCACCGCCAGCCCCGGGGCCAGGGCCACCACCACGGGGTCGCTGCCCTGGGTGGCCGCGATGGCCCCAAGGGCCACAAAGCACAGGGTAAAAACGCCCAGAAACTCTGCCAGCATCGCACGGAGATTCATCGCCGCCTCCTCTTCGGAACCTTAGGGCAGGTTAACATAGCCTCGTGTGGTTGCGCCTTAAGCGAGTCTACCAGGCTTTTTTACCCCACCGAGCCCGGCCCGACGACGCCTGGGCGCTGAGCGAGCTGCGGGTGGAGGAGGCCCATCTCTACCAGGCCATGGACCCCCGCGACCGGGAGCACGCGGTGCGGGTGGCCCAGCGCCTCCTCGAGCGCTATCCCGAGGCCCCCAGCTTTGTGGTGCGGGCCGCTTTGCTCCACGACTGCGGCAAGGCCCTGAGGCCCTACCGCCCCCTCGAGCGCATCCTGAGCGGGCTGGTGCCCCTGGAGGTGCCCATCGAACCCTTGCAAAAGGGCCTCCTTGGGGCCTGGCAGATCCGCCAGCACCACCCCGAGTACGGCGCGGCCCGCATCCTGGACCCTGAGGTGGCCCAGCTTGTGCGGGAGCACCACCAGCCCCAAAGCCTCTGGGCCCAGCGGCTGCGCGAGGTGGACGAGGCCTTCTAGAAGCGCTCGGTTACGCTTTTCATCTGCAGGAAGTTGAGCAGGTAGTCGGGCCCCCCGGCCTTGGTGTCGGTTCCCGAGAGATTGAAGCCGCCAAACGGCTGCACCCCCACCAAGGCCCCGGTAATCTTGCGGTTGAAGTAGAGGTTGCCCACGTGGAACTCCTTGCGGGCCCGCTCCAGCCGCTCCCGCCGGCGCGAGAAAACCCCCCCAGTCAGGCCGTAGCGGGTGTTGTTGGCCACCTCGAGGGCGGCCTCGAAGTCCGGAACCCGGATGACCGAGAGCACCGGGCCAAAAATCTCCTCCTGGGCGATGCGGGCCTCGGGCGCAACCTGGTCAAAAACCGTGGGGGCCACAAAGAAGCCGCTGCCCTCGAGCCGCCGCCCCCCCAGAAGCAGCCGCCCCTCCTGCCGCCCCAGCTCGATGTAGGAGAGCACCGTCTCCTCCTGCTTCTGGCTGGCCAACGGCCCCAGGTCGGGGTTCTCCTCAGCGGGGCCCACCACCAGCGCCTCAGTGCGGTTCAGCACCTCTTCCAGCAACAGGTCGTAGATGCCATCCACCACAATGAGCCTCGAGGCCGCCGAGCACTTCTGCCCCTGGAAACCAAAGGCACTCTGCACGGTGGCCTGGGCTGCGGCGGCCAGGTCGGCGCTCTCGTCCACGATGATTGCGTCCTTTCCCCCGAGCTCCAGGAAGACCCGCTTGATCCATAGCTGGCCCGGGGCCAGCCTGGCAGCCTGCTCGTTGATCTGGAGGCCCACCTCGAGCGAGCCCGTGAAATTGATGAAGCGGGTGCGGGGGTGGCGCACCAGGTAGGCCCCCACCTCGCTGCCCTCGCCCGGCAGGTAGTTGGCCACCCCGGGGGGCAGGCCGGCCTCTTCCAGGACCTCAAAGAGCTTGGCCGCGGTCACCACCGTGTCCTCGGCGGGCTTCACCACCACCGTGTTGCCCACCACGATGGGCGCGACGGTCATACCGGTGAGGATGGCCAGGGGGAAGTTCCAGGGGGCGATGACCACCCCGGCCCCCAGGGGGATGTAGAAGGCCTCGTTGTCCTCGCCAGGGTAGGGCAGAACCGGGGCCCCGTCCTTGTACTTGAGGGCCGAGATGGCGTAGTAGCGCAGGAAATCGATGGCCTCGGCCACATCCGCGGCAGCCTCGGTCCAGTTCTTGCCGATTTCATAGACCAGCCAGGCCTCCAGCTCCCGCTGGCGGCGCTTCATGATCTGAGCGGCCTTCAGAAGGAGACGGCTGCGGTGCTCCTGGGGCCAGTCGCGCCAGGCCCTGAAAGCCTGCCAGGCTGCCTCCAGCGCAGCGTCGGCCTCAGCAATTCCGGCCTTGGCGCTCTGGCCCACCACCTCTATGGGGTTGGAGGGGTTGGTGGAGACGATGCTCGAGGGGGTATCTACCCGCTCACCCCCGATGATTAGGGGGTAGTATCGGCCAAACTGTGCCCTCACCTCGGCCAAGGCCTTGCGCATGGCCTCAAAGGCCTCGGGGCTTTGAAAGGTCTCGATGGGTTCGGGGCGGTAGGGTTCGGGGGTCATAGGGCTCCTTTCCAGCGCCGGGGCTACCCCGGCAAAAGGCTGCGGGCCACAAAGAGGAGATTCTCCGGCCGCTCGGCGATGCGACGGGAAAAGTAGGGGTACCAGTCGGTACCGTAGGGCACGTAGGCCCGCACCGTGTAGCCCTCCTGGGCCAGCCTTTTCTGCTCGGCCGGGCGCACCCCATAGAGCATCTGGAACTCAAAGCGCTCCCGCTCAATACCCCGTTCGGCCGTCCAGCGCTTCATCTCCTCAATTATGCGCGGGTCGTGGGTGGCAATGGCTGTGGGCAAGCCCTTCTCCAGCGCTTTCTTGGCCAAGAGAAGGAACTGCGCGTCCACCAGCCGCTTGTCCTGAAAGGCCACCGCAGGCGGCTCCCGATAGGCCCCCTTGACGATCCTCACCGGCGTGCCCAAGGGAACCAGCGCTTCTAAGTCGCGCTCGCTGCGCTTGAGGTAGCTCTGCAGCACCACCCCAAGCCCCTCGTGGCCGGCCTCCCGCAGCCGCCGGTAAATTCGCAGGGTGGCCTCCACCCGGGGGCTGTCCTCCATGTCGATGCGCACAAAGCAGCCGGCCCGCTCGGCCTCGCGCACCACCCCCTCGAGCAGCTCCAGGGCCAGCTCTTCCCCCAGGTCCAGCCCAAGCTGGGTGAGCTTGAGGGATAGGTAGCGGGGGTAGGGCCGCGCCGCCAGGGCCTGCACCAGCCGGATGAGCTCCTGCTGGAATCTTCGCGCCTCGGCCTCGGTGCGCACCATCTCGCCCAAAAGATCCAGGATGGCGTGCACTCCCTCCCGCTCCAGCGCCTCCACCGCCGCCAGGGCCTCTTCCAGGGTATCCCCGGCTACAAATCGGCGGGCCAGGCGACGGGCCCGGCTGCGCACCAGGGCCTCTATGCGGGGGTTCTGGGCCACGGCCAGCACAAAGGCGCGGTAGCTGTGATTCAGGTCCATGCTTCCTCCTGGGCGGAAAGCCTCTGGGCGACCAGGTCGCGAAAGTAGAAGACGTGCGCCCGGGCCGCCTGGGCTGCCCGCTCCGGGTCGCGGGACTTGAGCGCTGCAAGGATGGCGCGGTGCTGGGCCTGGGTGGTGGGGTGCTGGGAGAGGGCGCGCTGGAAGCCCCGCACCAAAGCTAAGCTCGAGCGCAGCTCCTCGTAGATGCGGGCCAGGGTCTTGTGGTGGGCTGCGGCCACCAAGGTGGTGTGGAACTCGAGGTCCACCTGCATCTGGCGGGTGTGGTCGTCTTTGGGGAGGCCCTCCAGGGTGGACAGCAGCGCCTCCAGGACCCCCAGCTCGGCCTGGCTGGCCCTCTCCGCCGCCAGGGCGGCGGCCTCCCCTTCAAGCAAGGCCCGCACCTCGTAGACCTCCCGCACCTCCTCGAGCAAAAGCACCCGCACCCGGGCCCCCCGGCCAGGCACCAGCTCCACCAGCCCCTCCTGGGCCAGCCGCTGCAAGGCCTCGCGCACCGGCGTGCGGCTGACGCCCAGGCTCTGGGCCAGCTCCGGCTCGAGGATGCGGGTGCCCGGCGGCAGCAGGCCCTGCAAAATGTCCTCGCGCAGGCGGATGTAGGCGGCCTCGCGCAGCGAGCGTGGGCGCTGGAGGGCCGTCATGTATACAGTATACACCAGCCCGCACAGCAACCCGGTTGACACCCGGGGGGGTTTGCCAGGAGCCTGGGGGCATGCGGCTTTACTGGGAGCAACCCTACCAGTCCAGCTTCGAGGCCCGGGTGCTGCGGGCCTGGAGCGAGGACGGGGCCCACTACGCGGTGCTGGACCAGACCCTCTTCTACCCCAGCGGCGGGGGGCAGGCCTGCGACAGGGGAAGCCTGGAAGGGGTGCCGGTGCTGGAGGTGAAGGAGGTCCAGGGAGAGGTTGTGCACCGGCTGGCCCGGCCCCTGCAGACCGGTCAGCGGGTGCTGGGCCAGCTCGACTGGCCCTGGCGCTACCGCCAGATGCAGCGGCACACCGCCGAACACATCCTGGGCCAGGCCTTTTTGCGGGCTGCGGGGTGGAGGGTGCAGGCGGTCAACATGACCGGCGCGCTCGCCACCATAGACCTCGATGGCGAGCCCGCCGAGGCCATCGTCCAGCAGGCAGAGCACCTGGCCAACCAGGCGGTCTACGCCAACGCCGAGGTGCGGGCTTACTTCATCCAGGAGGCGGAAGTCCCTCAGCACGGCCTGCGGCGAGCACCCAGGGTGGGCGGCCTATTGCGGGTGGTGGAGGTGGTGGGCTGGGACAAGGTGGCCTGCGGAGGGCTGCACGTGGCCCGCAGCGGCGAGGCCGGCCCCATCAAAATCGTCCGCTTCGAGCGCTACAAAGGGGGCACCCGGGTCTACTTCGTGGCCGGCTGGGAGGCTCTGGAGCTCTTTGAGCAGGAACACCGGCTGCTCAAGCGCCTGGGGGAGCGCTTCAGCAGCGGGCCGCTGGAAGTGGAAAAGCCCATCGCCCGCCTGCGGGAGGCCTTCTATCAGCTAAAGGGGGAAAACGCCCGCCTGAAGGATGAACTCGCTGAGCAGATTGTGCGCAGCCTGCTGGGCGAGTTCCCCGGGCGCACCATCGCCGCCCAGGTACCTGAGGCGGTGCTGGAGGCGGTGGGCAAGCGGCTGGCCGAGTGGCCCGGGGTGCTGGCGTTGCTGGTGGCCCAGGAGGAGGAAAGGGTTCGCTATGCCCTGCTGAAGCATCCGAGCCGCCAAGAGAACCTGGACGCCCTGTGGGAGGCGGTGCTCAGGCCGCTCGGGGCCCGGGGCGGGGGGGCTCTGGTCAAGCTGGGGGTGCTGGGGGTGGCCCCCCACCGGGCCCTCGAGGCCTTCCGGACCTACTTGGAGAGGCGGTAGGCTATGGCCGTGGCGCTGGAGCGCGCGCAAGCCCTGGAGCGGCTGAACCAGGAACGCTTCGACCTTTTGGTCATCGGCGGGGGGGCCAGCGGGGCCGGGGTGGCCCTCGAGGCCGCCCTGCGGGGCCTGCGGGTGGCTCTGGTGGAGCGCTACGACTTCGCTGAAGGCACCTCGAGCCGCAGCACCAAGCTCATCCACGGTGGGGTGCGCTACCTGGAGCTGGCGGTCAAGACCCTCGACCGCAGCCAGCTCCACCTGGTGCAGGACGCCCTGCGGGAGCGGGCCATCCTCCTCCGGCTGGCCCCCCACCTCGCCCGGCCCCTCTGGCTCCTTACCCCCCTCTACCGGCCGCTCGAGCTGCCCTACTACTACCTGGGCCTCAAGCTTTACGACCTGCTAGCGGGAAGGGCCCGGCTGGCCCCAGCCCGCCTCCTGAGCGCCCGGGCGGCCCAGGCCCGGTTTCCCGCCTTACGCCAGGGCCTCGTCGGGGCGGTGGCCTACCAGGATGGGCAGTTCGACGACGCCCGTTACAACCTGGAGCTGGCCCTCACCGCTGCCCAAACCGGGGCAGTGGTCCTCAACTACGCCGAGGTCGCCGCCCTCGTCAAAAAGGAGGGACGGCTGGCGGGAGCGGTGGTCAAGGACCGGCAGGGAGGAGGGGAGGTGGAGGTGGCTGCCCGGGTGGTGGTCAACGCCACTGGCCCCTTCGCCGATGCCATACGGCACCTGGACGACCCTGAGGTCCCCCCCCTTCTCACCACCAGCTCAGGGGTACACCTGGTGCTGGGCCCAGGGTACACCCCTCCGGACACCGGCCTCCTGGTGCCTAAAACCGAGGATGGTCGGGTACTCTTCGTGCTGCCCTGGCTGGGGGGAACCCTGGTGGGTACCACCGACCAGCCCGCCCCCCTTGACGACCACCCCCCGGTACAGGAGGCCGAAGTGGCCTACGTGCTGCGGCAGGTTCGACCCTACCTGGGCGAGATTCCCCAAACAGCGGTGCGCTCAGCCTGGTCGGGCCTGCGCCCGCTGGTGGCCCGGGGGGCCACCCAGACCGCCCGGCTGGTGCGCGACCACCTGATCGAGGAGAGCGCCTCGGGCCTGCTGACCCTTACGGGGGGCAAGTGGACCACCTACCGCAAGATGGCCCAGGACCTGGTGGACTACGCCATCGGGCGCTTCGGCCTACCGGCAGGTCCTTCCCTGAGCGCCAAAACCCCTTTGCTGGGCGGGCAGGGCTTCACCCCGGAAGGGGCCGGGCGGCTCCAGGCGATGGGCCTGGAGCCTGGTGCTGCCTTGCACCTGCACCAGGCCTACGGGGCTCGAGCCCCAGAGGTAGCCCGCCTCGTGCTGGAAGGCCTCGACCGCCCCCTGGCCGAGGGCTGGCCCTATCTGGAGGCTGAAGTGGTCTATGCCGTGCAGCGCGAGATGGCCCTCACTCCCCTGGACGTGCTTTGCCGCCGCACCCGGCTGGCCTTCCTGGACCGGCAGGCCGCCCTGGCCGCCCTGCCCCGGGTGGTGGAGCTGATGGGTGGCGCTTTGGGCTGGGACGCTAACAGAAGAAAGCACGCGGAGGAACAAAGCCGAAACCGGCTTCTAGGGGCGCTTTAGTCGGGCAGGGAAAGCCGGCCCCGCGCCGCGGCAACGGCCAGTTCCTGTCCCAACTCCTGGCCCACCCTCTGGTAGGCCTCCACCCACTCCTCGTCGCTCAGCTCCTTGTTGGCCACAAGCTGCAAGAGCAGGTTGTAGGGGTGGCGCCCTTCCGCCAGCGCCCGTGCCCCTTCACCCAGGGTGGTGGACTCCTTGAGCTGGCGCATCAGGCCCAGGGCGTCAAACTGCACAGCGGAAAGGGGCATGAACTCCTCAGCGCCCCGGTAGACCAGGCTGCTCACCTGCTCCAAGACCTGCAGGGCCTTCTGCCGCAAGAAGACCTCTTTCAACTGCTGGCGGTGGGCCTTCAGGGCTTCCAACACCTGGGGCAGGATGGGCTCAACCCCAACCCCCAGCACCCTCCGGGCCCGCCCAAGCCAGTCTTCAAAGGAGGCGGAGGCCTCGGTGAGCTGCGCCAACACCTCAGCAGGTGGGGGGTGCCCCTGCTTCAGATCCTCGGCCAACCGGCACAGGGTCTCGCCCAGTTGGCCGAGGCGGCCTTGCAGGGCCTGGCCCTCCTCGAGCAGGCCTTCCACCTCAGGCATGCCTTTTAGATCGGCCTGTAAAGCGGACATGACCGACTCCCAGTTTACCGCGGTAGGCCTGGATGTAGGGTAACTTGGGGCCCATGGAGCTGGACCTGCTGGTAATCGCACCCCACCCCGACGATGGAGAGCTTGGCTGTGGAGGCCTGCTGGCCCGGGCCAAAGCCGAGGGACAGAGGACCGGTATCCTCGACCTGACCCAAGGCGAGCTGGGCTCCAAGGGCAGCGTGGCCCAGCGCGCCCGGGAGGCTGCCGAGGCCAGCCGTATCCTGGGCCTCGCGTACCGGGGCAACCTGGGTCTGCCAGACGGGGGCCTGGCCGACAGCGGGCCCCAACGCAACGCCCTGGCCCAGGCCCTGCGGCGGCTGCGCCCGCGGGTGGTGCTGGCGCCCCTCGAGGCCGACCGTCACCCCGACCACACCGCCGCCAGCCGGCTGGCCCAGGCTGCAGTTCACCTGGCCGGCCTGCGCCAGGCCCCCCTCGAGGACCCCCCCCACCGGGTAGAGCGCCTGCTCTTCTACCCCGGCAACCACCCCGCCCTGCCCAACCTGGCCGTGGACATCTCCGACTACATCGATATCTGGGAGGACTCGGTGCGGGCCTACCGAAGCCAGTTTGAGGGGGAACGGGTCTCCGAAACCGTCCATCCCGGGGGCGTCGAGGCCCGGCGGGCCTGGCGGCGCTACTGGGGCAACCTTGTGGGGGTGGAGTACGCCGAACCCCTGGTGAGCCCCCTGCCCTGGCTGGCCCAGCCGTGGTAGGGGTTGACAGGGCTGGGGCGGGCCCTATATAGTTCGTTCGCTAAACTTACTAAATTCCTACGGTAAGGCACCGTGGCCCGTCCCCTGCCCCTGGACCAGCAAAGCATCAAGCGGCAAAACCGCCGCCGGGTCCTGGAGGTCCTGCGGCGGCAGGGGCCGGTGAGCCGGGCCGGGCTGGCCCGGGCAGTGGGCCTTACCAAAAGCACCGTCTCCTCGCTGGTGCAGGAGATGATTGCAGAGGGTCTCCTGAGCGAGGGCGACCCCCACAGCAGGGGTCTGGGACGGCCCGGCCTGCGCCTAAAGATCCGGGCCGAGAGCACGCTGGCCCTGGGGGTGGAGCTCGGGGTGGAGAACACCCAGCTCATCCTGCTCGACCTCAACAACCAGCCTCATGGAGCCTGGGAATGGGCCGAAAGCCCCCACACCCCTCTAAGCGAACGGCTGGACCGGCTGGCTGCCCAGGTACAGGCCCATGTCCCGGAGCACACCCGGCTGCTGGGGGTGGGCCTCGCCCTGCCCGGGGTGGTCCACGAGCAAACCCTGCTCTACGCCCCCGGCCCCGGCTGGCGCAACGAACGGCCCGCTGAGCTCTTGGAGGCTCTTTTAGGGCTTCCGGTTTTGGTGGAAAACGATGCCAATGCGGCCGCTTTGGGCGAGACCTTCTGGAACGAGCACCCCAGTCCCCTGCTCTACATCGTCCTGACCACCGGCCTGGGCACCGGGCTGGTGATAGAAGGGCAGGTCTACCGGGGCCGCCATGGGGCGGCCGGCGAGCTGGGCCACTGGCTCCCAGCCCAGGCCCTAAGCCGAGCCGAAGCTAAAGATGCCGAGGATAGCCTCTCGCTCAGGGCCGTGGTCCAGCGCTACCAGGCAGCCAGCGGCCGCAACGAGGGCTTCCGGGAGCTCCTAAAGCAGGCTGCGCGGGAAGACCCCTATGCCCTGGAGGCCCTCAAGCGCCTAGCCGAGGAACTGGGCCGCTTCGTGGCCAACCTGTGCGTGGCTTTCGACCCAGCGGTGGTGGTGCTGGGGGGACCCGGAGCCGAGGCCTGGCGGTGGCTCGAGGCCCCCCTGCGCCAGACCCTTCGGAACCTGGCCTTCCTGCCCCAGCACGCCGAGCTGCCCATAGGGCCCAGCGCCTTAGGACACCTAGCCCCGGCTATGGGCGCTGCCGCCTTGGTGCTGCAGCGCTTCTTAGCAAATGGTGGTACCCGGTTGCGGAGCCCGCCAATCTCCCCCCGGGCGACCTGGCCAACCATTGGCGGTTAGCTTTTCAGGAGGTCTGGTT
This sequence comes from Meiothermus sp. QL-1, assembly GCF_003351145.1. Lineage (NCBI taxonomy): Bacteria > Thermotogati > Deinococcota > Deinococci > Thermales > Thermaceae > Meiothermus > Meiothermus sp. QL-1. The sequence goes on from NZ_QQSV01000005.1 coordinate 127,868, forward strand.
ATGAGGAAGTTCTGGTTGAGTCTGCTTTTGCTTCTCGGTTCTTTGGGGCTGGCGCAGTCGGGCCGGCTGGAGATCTTCTCCTGGTGGGCCGGCGACGAGGGCCCGGCCCTGCAGGCCCTGATCGACCTCTACAAAAAGCGCTATCCAGGCGTGGAGGTCATCAACGCCACCGTGACCGGCGGGGCCGGGGTAAACGCTAAGGCTGTCCTCAAAACCCGGATGCTGGGCGGCAACCCCCCCGACAGCTTCCAGGTGCACGCCGGCCAGGAGCTCATCGGCACCTGGGTGGTGGCCGACCGGATGGAGGACCTGACCCCTCTCTTCCGCCAGGAGGGCTGGCTGGACAAGTTCCCCAAGGGCCTGCTGGACCTTCTCTCCTATAAGGGCAAGATCTACAGCGTGCCCGTCAACATCCACCGCTCCAACGTGATGTGGTACGTACCGGCCAGGCTGCGGGAGTGGGGGGTGCAGCCGCCCAAGACCTGGAACGAGTTCCTCACGGCCTGCCAGACCCTCAAGGCCAAGGGCCTGGAGGCCCCGCTGGCCCTGGGAGAGAACTGGACCCAGCAGCACCTCTGGGAATCGGTGGCCCTGGGGGTGCTGGGGGCAGCCGACTACGCCAACCTCTGGGCCGGCAAGCTGCGCTTCACCGACCCCAAGGCGGTGGCGGTCTGGAACACCTTTGGCCGGGTGCTGGACTGCGCCAACAAGGACGCCGCAGGGCTTAGCTGGCAGCAGGCGGTGGACCGGGTGCTGGAAGGCAAGGCTGCTTTCAACATCATGGGCGACTGGGCGGCCGGCTACATGACCACCACCAAGGGCCTGAAGCCCGGCGAGGGCTTCGGCTGGGCCCCGGCCCCAAGCACCGCAGGGGTGTTCATGATGCTCTCCGACTCCTTCGGGCTGCCCAAGGGGGCCAGAAACCGCACCAACGCCCTCAACTGGTTGCGCCTGCTGGGCTCCAAGGAGGGCCAGGACACCTTCAATCCCCTCAAGGGATCCATTGCTGCCCGCACCGACTCCGATCCCAGCAAGTACAACGCCTACCTTCAGGCGGCCATGCGCGACTGGAAGAGCAACCGCATCGTGGGCTCGCTGGTGCACGGCGCGGTGGCACCTGAGTCGTTCATGAGCCAGTTCGGCACCGTGATGGAGATCTACCTCTCCGGCCGCAACGCCCAGGCTGCAGCCAACGCCGCCCAGGCCATCGCCAACCAGGTGCGCCTGGGCCAGTAAACCCGAGGGGCAGGCCAGATGGCCTGCCCCTTTGCCACAAAAACCATGACGCGTTTTTTCAGAAAAAAAGACAACTTCTACGGGTTCCTGGTCATCCTGCCCTCGCTCGTGCTGCTGGGGGTTTTCGTGTATGGCTTCATCCTCCAGACCTTCCTCACCTCCCTCACCGACTGGGGCAGGGACCCTGCCCAGGCCCTCTCGGCCAACCCCCAGATCCGCTTCATCGGTTTTGAAAACTACCGCGAGCTCTTCACCGGCTTTGTGGACGCCCGCTTTCGCCAGGACCTAGCCAACCTGTTTTTCTTCACGGTTTTCTTCCTCATAGGCTGCTTGGGGCTGGGCCTCGCGCTGGCCATTGCCCTGGACCGGGGACCCCGGGGAGAGGGTTTTTTCCGCACGGTCTTCCTCTTTCCCATGGCGCTTTCGTTCATTGTGACCGGCACCATCTGGCGCTGGATGCTGCAGCCCGAGGGCGGCGTCAACCAGCTCCCTACCCTGGTGGGTCTGCCCAAGGGCGACTTCGCCTGGCTCACCAGCCGCGAGCAGGTCTGGCGGTTTAGCTGGAACGACCTGCCCTTCTTCACCGCCTTGGTGGTGGGGCTGGTGCTGGCCTTCGTGGCCGTCTCGGCTTTCTGCGGGGGGCAGGGGCGGCGGGGGGTGGTCGCTGCAATCTCAGCGGCCCTGGTGCTTTTGTGGGGCTTTACCCTCGGGCGCAGCCTGCAGCCGCTGCCCTACGACGAGTACCACGGTTTCAACCTGGCTCTCATCGGAATCATCCTGGCCGCGGTCTGGCAGATGTCGGGGTACACCATGGCGCTCTACCTGGCCGGCCTCCGGGGTATTCCCGAGGAGCTGCGCGAGGCCGCGCGGGTGGACGGGGCCAGCGAGTGGCAGCTTTACCGCTACGTCATCTTCCCCCTGCTGGCCCCCATCACCCTTTCGGCCATGATCATCCTGGGCCATATCTCGCTCAAAATCTTCGACCTGGTCTTCGCCATGGCTGGACCCGACAACGCCCCCACCGACGTACCGGCGCTTCTTATGTACATCACCACCTTCCGCGCCAACCAGATTGCCAAGGGCGCGGCCATCGGCATCATCCTGCTGGTGATGGTGGCCCTGGTAATCGTGCCCTATCTCTACCGCCAGCTCAGAAGCGAGGTGCGGCGATGATGGGGCGCATAGTGCAGTATGCGCTTTTGTTCCTGGCCACGGTCTTCTTCCTGCTGCCCGTTTACCTGGTGGTCGTCACCGCCTTCAAGGAGCCCGCGGCCATCAGCCTGAGCACCACCTGGCAGCCCCCCGAGCGCTGGTACTGGGAAAGCTTCACCCAGGCCTGGACAGCTTTCGCGCCCAAGCTACAAAACAGCTTCTTCCTCACCGTTACCGCCACCCTTCTTTCGGCCCTGATGGGTTCCCTGAACGGGTATGTGCTGGCCAAGTGGCGCTTCCCGGGGGCCCACATCGTCTTCCCCCTGATGCTTTTCGGGATGTTCATCCCCTATCAGGCCGTTCTGATTCCCCTTTTCCAGTTCATCCGCGACATAGGGCTCGGGGGCAGCCTGTGGGGGCTTATCCTGGTGCACGTGGTCTATGGGCTGCCCATCACCACCCTCATCTTCCGCAACTACTATGCCGAGATTCCCGACGAGCTCGTGGAGGCGGCCCGCATGGACGGGGCCGGATTTTTCGGCATCTACCGCCACGTGGTCCTGCCCCTTTCGCTGCCCGGGTTCGTGGTGGTGGTCATATGGCAGTTCACCCAGATCTGGAATGAGTTTCTGTTCGCGGTTACGCTGGTGAGCAGCCCAGCCAACCAGCCCATCACGGTAGCCCTGGCCCAGCTTGCGGGGGGGGAGGCGGTGAAGTGGAATCTCCCCATGGCCGGGGCCCTGCTGGCAGCCCTGCCCACCCTGCTGGTCTACATCTTCCTGGGCCGCTACTTCATTCGCGGGCTGCTGGCCGGCTCGGTCAAGGGATGAGGGACAATTGCCCAGCAGGGCAGGCCATAATCTGAGGGAGGTCGGAATGCTGAGCGAGGAGCACATCGGCCACATCCGCACGCTTGCCCCCCCGCTGCTCTCGCTCTACCTGAGCGTCAACCCAGCCCGCCCGGAGAACCAGGGCCGGGCCTATCTCCTACGGGCCCGCGAGGCCATGGAGGCCACCGGGGCGCCCCCAGAGGTGCGCCAGCGGGTGCTGGCAGCCCTGGAGGAGCCACCCCGGGCCAAGACCCGGGCGCTGTTCGCCACCGCCGATAGGCTGGAGGCCTACGACCTGCAGGTGGAGCTGCCTTTGCTCGAGGGGGTGGAGGCTCACTGGGGCGAGCCCTATCTGACCCCTCTCCTGTACGTGCTGGACGAGTATGAGCGGGTAGGGGTGGTGTTCCTGGACAGCGAGAAGTGGCGCCTGTTCGAGGTTTACTTAGGGGAGATAGAGGAGATTTCCGGGGCCTTCCGGGCGGTGGACCCGCAGGCCTGGCGGCGGCTCACCCAGGACCAGACCGGGCGGCGCTATGGCCCCGGGGGAGCTCAGCGGGCTGCCCCCGACACCGACCACCTCGAGCAGCGGCTTGCGGTCTGGACCCAGCGCTTCTACAAAGAGGCCGCAGCCCAGCTCGAGCAGGCCATGCGGGAGCGCGGCCTGGGCCGGCTCATCCTGATGGGGCCCAAGGCCGAGGTCTCGGCCTTCGAGGCCGCGCTTCCCCGAAGGCTGCGGGAAAGGGTGGCCGCCACCCTGCCCTCCCTGCCTTCTCCCAACGCCCAGGCCAGCGAGGTGCTGCGAGCGGTGGAGGAGGTGCTGGAACCGCTCGAGCGGGCGCGGGAGGTCCGGCTGCTGGAGGAGCTGGTCGAGCGGGGGGTGGCCGGGCTGGAGCAAACCCTGGAGCTCCTGCAGCAAGGACGGCTGCACACCCTGGTGGCCCCATGGAGGCCCGCAGGGCGGGTCTACCAGGCCCAGGACGGCTGGGTTGCCCTCAGCCCCGAGGCGGCCAGGGCCCACGGCGAGCCCATACGGGAGCTCGAGCTCAAGCAGGTCCTCCCTGAGCTGACCGCCGCCTATGGCACCCGCCTGGAACTCGTGCGGGGCCCGGCTGAAGAGCGCTTGCGCCAGGAGCTGGGCGGGCTGGCCGGGCTTCTCCGCTGGTAGGTTGTAGCCATGCAAAAAATCCTGATTGCCCTGGACTCCTCCTCCTGCAGCGAGCGGGCCGGCCGGGTAGGCCTGGCCTTTGCGAAAGCCCTCGGGAGCCAGGTGGTGGCCACTCACGTCTTAAAGCCAACAGAAGACCTAACCCAGGCCCAGCGGGTGCTGGAACCCTGGGTGGCCATTGCCCAGCAGATGGGCCTCTCCCTCCAAACCAAGCCCCTGCAGGCCGAGGGGGTGGCCGAGGGCATCGTTGAGCTGGCCCAGGAGATCCGGGCCGACCTCATCGTGATGGGCACCCACGGGCGGGAAGGCCTGCCCCGCCTGATGCTGGGCAGCGTGGCCGAGCGGGTGAGCCGGCTGGCCCCCATGCCGGTGATGCTGGTTCGGGGCAACGGAGAGGTAGAACCCCACGCCGGCCTCTTTGAGCGCATCCTGGCCCCCATCGACGGCAGCCAGGCCGGAAGACAGGCCTTTGCCCTGGCCGACTGGCTGGCCCAGCGGCTGGGAGCCGAGCTGCAGGTCCTGCACGTGGTGCCCTCCCTACCCACCCCGGTGGGGGAGCCCTGGGCTGGGCCGGGGGCCATACCCATCTATAGCTGGGAAGAGGCCCGCAAGGCCCTGGAGGCCGAGGGGCAGGCCATCCTGGAGGGCGCGCGCCGGCTGGCTCGAGCCCCCAGGCTCACCACCCATCTGCGCAAGGCCCAAGGCCGGCGGGAGGCCGCGGTCATCGTGGAGTTCGCCCGCGAGCAGCACAGCGACCTTATCGTGATGGGCACCCATGGGCGCACCGGGCTGGAGCGCTGGCTGCTAGGCAGCGTGGCCGAAGGGGTAGCCCACCACGCCCCGGTGCCGCTTTTGCTGGTGCGCCCCACCCCGGCATAGCCCCGACCCGCACCGCTAGCGCACCCGCTCCAGGTACCGCCAGCCGAGGCCCGCCAGGCCCACCTGGCCCTGGTAAACCCGGCCCTCCACCGCATCCCGCCACCGGCCCTCGGGCAGCGGCAAGCCCACCGGCCCGACGCTGTTGTTGAAGGCCGCCAGCACCTCGCCCACCCCCGGCTCGCCGCGCAGAAAAGCCAGCAGGGAGCCCTCGCCCAGGTAGGTGCGGAAGAGCGGGCTTTGGAAGGCTTTTAGCTGGCCCTTGAGGCGGCCCAGCAGTTGGTAGTGGCGCAGCACCTCGGCCCGGCACCGGTCCCACTGAAGCGGATACCGGTACAGCTCGTTCACCGGCCACTGCCCCCGCTCGCCGGTAAAACCGCACTCCTCGCCCTGGAAGATGAACGAGGCCCCCGGCAGGGCGTAGAGCAGGGCCGAGGCCAGCCTGAGCCGGGCCAGGGCCTCGGGCGAAGGGGTGTCGCGCAGCCCCCCGCCCCCCAGGTCGGTCAGCACCCGCTGGGTGTCGTGCGAGCCGATCAGGTTGAAGCCCATGGCCGCCACCGCCTCGGGGTAGGCGGCGTAGACCCGCGCGAGCTCGTTCAGGGCCCGCCGCCCATGCTGCAAAGGCCCGCCCCTAGCGAAGCCCAGCGCACCTCCAAAAGCCGGGGGCGAACCCCCGCGGCCTAAGGTGTAGTTCATCAGCGAGTCGAACTGGTCGCCTTGCAGGTACTCCGGGCGCAGATCCCAGACCTCCCCCACCAGGTACACCTCGGGCTTCAGGGCCTTGAGCTCGGCCCGCCAGCGCCGCACAAACCCAGGGTCCACTTCGTTGGCCACGTCCATCCGGATGCCGTCGAAGCCAAAGTTGAGCCAGAACTTGGAGACCCGGATCAAATAGTCCTGCACCTCGGGGTTGGCGGTGTTGAGCTTGGGTAGGCTGCCCAGGTCGGCCCAGCCCACATAGGCCCGCCCATCCCCGGGGGTGAAGGGCCACCGACGGACGAAGTACCAGTTCCAGTAGCGCGACCCGGGCCCTTTTTTGACCACGTCCTGAAAGGCCCAGTGCCCCAGGCCGGTGTGGTTGGGCACGAAGTCGAAGATGACCTTGATGCCCTGCCGCTTTAGCTCGGCCAGCACCCGCCGCAAAAGGGCGTTGTCGCCCAGGCGGGGGGCCACCCGCACGTAGTCGTGGGTGTCGTAGCCGTGGGCCGAGCCCGAATCGAAGAGGGGGTTGAAGTACACCAGGTTCACCCCCAGCGCTTTGAGGTGCGGCAGGCGCTGCAAGACCCCGGCCAGGTCGCCGCCGTAGTACTGCTGGCAGCAGTGGTAATCCCCCGGCGGGTCGGTCCAGCGTGAGAGGTAGGGCAGCCTGCCCGTCCAGGTTTTATCGAAGCGGGCCTGGCTGGTTTCCAGGGCCCGGCGGTCGTTCCTGGGGTCGCCGTTCCAGAAGCGGTCGGGGAAAATCTGGTAGCCCACCCGCCCCGCCACCCAGTCCACCGCGCGGAAGGGCTCCGCGGGGATTTGGTAGGGGCCAAAGGTCTGTTCCCGGCCCTCCTTGTCCACCACCTGAATACGGTAGGCCCTCACCGCAAGCGGCAGCGCCGCCCGCCACATCTCCCCCTCCGCCAAAACGAGCTGCCGAACCATGGGGTAGGGGCGGTCGGCCAGCACCACCGCCGAGCGGAGCTGGCCCCCCGGTACCCACAAGCGCACCGAGAGCTGGCCTGCGGCCACGGAGACGAAACGCGGGTTTCCCGGGTCGTGCTCGAGCCAGGGCTCCTCAGAAACCGAGGGGGCCCCGGTGTCGCGGCCAACCTCCCGCACCGCATTTCTCCCACCCTGGCCGTCGTCCACGCAGCCCTGGGCCTCGAGGTCTACCTGCGGGGTGCCGAAGGTTTCGTCCTCGCACATGTCGCGGGGCCACTGCCCGTTTATAAAGAACTTGTACTGCACCGGGCCGGGGGGCAGTTCCACCGTCACCTGCCAGACCCCCTCCTCGGTTTTTTGCATGGGCAGCTCGGCCCAGTTGTTGAAGCTTCCGCGCAGACTCACCGAGCGCACCTCGAGGCCATAGGGAGGGTCGTAGGTGAAGGTGACGGCAATTTTCTGCTGGGCCCACGAAAAACCCAGCACGAGCAACGCCGGTAAAACCCAACCCTTCAGTCCACCCACCTGCACCCTCCATCCTTGAGCGTTGCCGACCTCAGTCTACAACCCGGCTCCAGGGTGAGCCGGGGTTCAGGTCGAGCGCGGGGCCTCGAGGACGGCCCTGGGATGCGGCCTCAGCACCATCCACAACACCCCCAAAAGCACCAGGCCCGCCCCCAGATACCCCAGCAGGCTGAAGCGTTCGCCCCACCAGAGCCAGGCCGCAAAGGCCGCCACCACCGGCTCGATGGTCGCCACCACCGAAGCGCGGGTGGCCTCGAGGCGCCTGAGCCCGGCAAAGTAGAGCGTGACCGCGAAAAAGGTGGAGGCAACGGTCAAAAAGGCGATGGCTGCCCAGGCCTCGGCGTTCTTGGGGGCGAATTGCACGAAAGGCAAAAGCCCCAACGCCCCCACCGGCAGCGCATACAAAAACACCGTGGGGGTGCTGTACTTGTTCAGGTAAAGCTTGCCGAACAGGTAGTAGGTGGCGTAGGTCAGGGCCGACAAAAGCCCCCAGAAAAGGGCCGCCGGGCTCACCTTCACCCCACCCCCCTGCAGGCTGACCAGAGCCACCCCCAGCAGGGTCAGGCCCACCGCCAGGAGCTTGTGGGCGTCCATCGGCTCGCGCAAAAAGAGCCAGGAGAGCAGGGCCACGATGGCCGGGGCGGTATACAAAAGCACCGAGGCCAAAGCCGCCCCCCCGCTCCCGATGGCAAGCTGGTAGGCCCCATAAAAGAGCGAAATTCCCACCAGGCCGAAGCCCAGCACCGCCCACCGGTCGGCCGGCTCTATGCGCGTCTGCCGGGTGAGGAAGGCCTGCAAACCAAAAAGCCCCGCCCCGAGCGCCGCGCGCCAGAAGGCCACCTCGAGGGGGCTCACCCCCTGGGCAAAGGCCCACTTGGAAACCACCCCCAGCAGCCCCCACAGACTGGCCGCCGCGGCCACGTAAAGGTAGCCCAGCACGGTTCTACTTTTGGCGGCGAACCATAAGGCTCAGGACCAGGCCAACCCCCAGCAGGAACCCAGAACCAAAGACCACCAGATAGGTGATCCACAGGCGGGGGTTTACGTTGTAGAAATCGCGGCTGCGCTGGGCCGTGAGGGCTACCAGGTAGTCGCGAATGGTGATGAAATTCATGGTGGCCAGAACTATGGCCGCAATCAACGCAACAAGCCCCAGAATCAGAAAGACGCGCCCAAAAACGTTCATGGCCCCAGTCTAACGAACCGGCCCCAAAAGCATAAGCACCCGGCCCCGCCCCCATGCGCGGGGCTTTGCGGAGTCCTGCTATAATCGAGCAATGATTGCCACGCCCGAAACCCTCCCCCGCGACGAGCTGATCTTCGAGCTCATTCGCCAGGAAGAAGAGCGGCAGCGCAACGGCCTCGAGCTCATCGCCTCGGAAAACTTCACCTCGGCCCAGGTGCGCGAGGCCGTGGGGAGCGTGCTCACCAACAAGTACGCCGAGGGCTACCCCGGCAAGCGCTGGTACGGGGGCTGCGAGGTGGTGGACCAGGTCGAGGCCCTGGCCATCGAGCGGGCCAAGCAGCTTTTCGGCGCCAAGTGGGCCAACGTACAGCCCCACTCCGGCAGCAGCGCCAACATCGCGGTCTACACCGCCTTGCTCAAGCCTGGCGACACCGTGCTGGGCATGGACCTCTCCCATGGGGGCCACCTGACCCACGGCTCCCCGGTCAACTTCTCGGGCCTCAACTACCGCTTCATCGGCTACAAGGTGCGGCCCGACGACGAGCTTTTGCATATGGAGGACGTGCGGGCTTTGGCCCTGGAGCACAGGCCCAAGATGATTGTCTGTGGGGCCAGCGCCTACAGCCGCATCCTGGACTTCAAGGCCTTCCGCGAGATTGCCGACGAGGTGGGGGCCTACCTGATGGCCGACATCGCCCACATCGCAGGGCTGGTGGCCGCGGGGCTGCACCCCTCGCCCCTGCCCTACGCCCACGTGGTGACCTCCACCACCCACAAGACCCTGCGGGGGCCGCGCTCAGGGCTGATTCTGTCCAACGACCTGGAAATCGCTGCCCTGCTGGACCGCTCCATCTTCCCCGGCCTGCAGGGGGGGCCGCTGGAGCACGTGATCGCCGGCAAGGCGGTGGCCTTCTGGGAGGCCATGCAACCCTCCTTCAAGGCCTACGCCGCCCAGATCATCAAGAACGCCCAGACCCTGGCCGCCGAGATGCAGAAGCGGGGGTACCGCATCGTATCGGGGGGCACCGACAACCACCTCTTCGTGGTGGACCTGCGGCCGCAGGGCCTGAACGGCACCAAGGCCACCAAGCTCCTGGATGCGGTGCACATCACCATCTCCAAGAGCACCCTGCCCTACGACACCGAAAAAATCATCCACGGAGGGGGCATCCGCATCGGCACCCCGGCCATCACCACCCGCGGGATGACCGAGGCCCACATGCCGCAGATCGCCGAGTTCATCGACCGGGCGCTGAAAGGCGAGGACCCAGCCGTGCTGGGTCCTGAGGTTAGGGCCTTTGCCGCGCAGTTCCCGCTGCCCTAGATTTGCTCCAGATTCCGCGGACCGCCTGGGTGTTAGCATAAGGCGTGAACCACAGCGCCGTAGACCGCTTGCGGAACTGGATGGCGGCCCGGGGCTTTGAGCGCTTCTTTGTCCAGCGGCCCGAAAACTTCGCCTGGCTGACCGGCGGGGGAGACAACACGGTGGTCACCCTCCAGCCGGCGGCGGCCTGGCTCGAGCTCACCCCCGACCACCTGCGCCTCCACGCCTCGCAGATCGAGGCCGACAGGCTCCTGGAGGAGGAAGTGGGGGAGCTCGAGGTGGTGCGCTACCCCTGGTATGCCCCCACCAGCCCCCAGGGCCCCAGCGACCTCGAGCACGACCTGACCCCCCTTCGCCTCGTCCTCTCGGCCGAAGAGCAGGCCCGCTACCGCACGCTGGGCCAGGATGCGGCCCGGGCCCTGGGCGAGAGCCTCCGCTTCGCCGACCCCGACTGGAGCGAGTACGAGCTGGCCGGGGCCATCGCCGAGGAGCTCTGGGCCAGGGGCATCCAGCCGGTCGTGCTTCTGGTGGCCGGCGAAGAGCGCCTTTTCCGCCACCGGCACCCCCTGCCCAAAAGGGCCCGGCTGGGCCGGCTTTGCATGGGGGTGGTCTGTGGGCGGCGGCAGGGCCTCATCGCCAACCTGACCCGCCTGCGCAGCTTTGGCCATCCCGAGGCCCACCGGCTCAACGCCCAGGTCTGCCAGATCGAGGCCCGGGCGCTGGCAGCCTCCCGGCCCGGGGCCACCCTGGACGAGGTGCTGGCCGAGATCCGGGCCGGTTACCAGGCGGTTGGGCGGGCGGAGGAGTTCGAGAACCACCACCAAGGAGGCCTCACCGGCTACAAAAGCCGCGAGGTGCTGGCCCGCCCTGGCGAGACCACCCGGCTCCAGGTGGGCATGGCCCTAGCCTGGAACCCGAGCCTGCCCGGGGCCAAGGTGGAGGACACCTTTCTCCTCACTGAAGACGGGCTGGAAAACCTGACCCTCGAGCCTTCCTGGCCCACCGAAACGGTGGAGGGCCGGGCCCGGCCCCGGGTCTACGAGGGTTGAGTCCTGTATGCTATCCGGGCTATGTTCCAGCGCATCTTCGGCTGCCAACCCCAGCTAGTCGCCTCCGCCCCGGGCCGGGTCAACCTCTTGGGGGAGCATACCGATTACAACCAGGGCCTGGTCTTTCCCACCCCCCTCCCCCACCAGACCACCCTCGAGGCCGCCCCCGGCGAAGGCATCGAGGTCTACGCCGAAAGCTTCAAAGAGCTGAAACGCAGGAAACCCGACGAGCCCCGCCAGGGCGACTGGCTCGACTACATCGCCGGCTGCGTCTGGGCTTTGCGGCGGCATGGCTACGGGGTGCCGGGGCTGCGGGCCTGTGTTCGAAGCGAGGTGCCCATGGGGGGTGGGCTTTCCAGCTCGGCGGCGCTCGAGGTGGCCACCCTGCGGGCCCTGCGGGCGCTGTACCAGCTGCCCCTGGACGACGTGGCCATCGCCCGGCTGGCCCAGGAGGCCGAGGTGGAGTACGTGGGGGTGCGCTGCGGCATCATGGACCAGATGGCCGCCTCGGTAGGGCGGCCTGGCTACGGGCTTCTGCTCGACACCCGCGACCTGAGCACCCGGCTGGTGCCCCTGCCCCAGGGCTACCGGGTGGTGGTGGTGGACTCGGGCGTGCCGCGCCGGCTGGCCGAGTCGGGCTACAACGCCCGCCGCCAGGAGTGCGAGGAGGCCTGCGCCCGGCTGGGGGTCTCCTCGCTGCGGGAGCTGACGCCGGCCGACCTGCCCCGCCTGTCCAGCCTGCCCGAGCCCCTCCTGCGCCGGGCCCGCCACGTGATTACGGAAAACGCGCGGGTGCTGGAGGGGGTAGAAGCCCTGGAAGCGGGCGACGTGCAGCGCTTTGGTGCGCTGATGACGGCTTCCCACGCCTCCTTGCGGGACGACTACCAGGTCTCCACCCCCGAGCTCGACCGGCTGGTGGAGGCCGAGCTGCGCCACGGCGCGGTGGGCGCCCGCCTCACCGGGGCTGGCTTCGGCGGGGCCACGGTGGCCCTGGTGGCGGAAGAAGACTACGAGCCCTTCCGCCAAGGCGTGCAGCGCGACTACCCGGCGGCCCGGTTCCTCTAGGCCTGGGGCACCTGCCCGTCCCCCCCTAAGGAGCGGATCTCCTCAGGGGTGATCTGGTACTTGGTTCCGCACCAGTGGCACTGCACCTCGGCCCCGCCGTCCTCGGCGATCATGGCCTCGCGCTCCTGGGGCGAGAAGTAGACCAAAGCGGCCAAAGCCCGCTCGCGGCTGCAGCGGCAGCGGAAGGCCAGGGGAATGTAGCCCCCTGGGTACCCCACCGCCCGAAGGTCGGTGGGGTCGTAGGCCAGCCCCTCCAGCAAAGCCTCCACCGCCCCCTCCAGCCCCCGCTCCAAAAGCAGGGGGGTCAGGGCACGGCCCTTCAGGTTTTGCTCGAGCCGACCGACCACCTCCTCCGGGCAATCCGGGAGGACCTGGATGGCCATCCCCCCCGCCACCTCCACCCCCCCCGCGGCCTCCACCCGCACCCCCAGGAGCAGGGCTGAGGGGATCTGCTCCGACTGCCACAGGTAGCGCACCAGGTCTTCGGCCACCTCGCCGCTCACCAGCTCCACACTGGACTGGTACAGCTCCCCGTTGGCCAGGACCCGGTCCACCTTCAACTCGCCCCTGCCGATCGCCCCACCCACATCCAGCTTGCCATCGGGGCGCAGGGGAGGGTGGGCCGCCGGGTTCTTCACGTACCCCCGCACAAACCCGTCGGGGCCAGCCTCCACCACCGGCCCCCCCAGGGGCCCATCGCCCAAAAACTGCAGCCCTATCCGCTCCTTAGGGGTCTTGGAGAGGAGGAAGGTCAGAAGCAGCACCCCGCTCATGGCGCGGCCCAACGCCGCGGTGGCGGTAGGGGAAAGCCCGTGGCGCAGCCGGGCTTCCTCCACAATGTCGGTGGTCTCTACGGCCAGCACCCGCAGACTCCCCTCGGCTGCCAGCCCGCGAATCAAACGACCCATAACTTTCCGATTCTAGCAGCAAAACACCCCAAGCTCCCTGGCCGCGCTCTAGAATCCCCTGACATATTTTGGGTATCCTGTAGGCCGTGAACCTCGACGCCCCCCGTATCCTGGTGCTCAACGCCGGGTATGAGCCCCTGGGGCTGGCCAGCGTAAAGCGGGCGGTGATCCTGGTGATGAACGGCACCGCCGAGGTGGTGGAGGAAAGCGGCGAGTTTTTACGAACGCCGAGCAAGCCCTACCCCATCCCCAGCGTCATCCGGCTCAAACGCCTGGTTCGCCGCCCTCCGGGGCGGCTTGCCTTAAACCGCCGCAACATCCTGCGGCGCGACGCCTACACCTGCCAGTACTGTGGCAAGCGGGGGGGTGAGCTCACGGTGGACCACGTGCTGCCCAAAAGCCGGGGAGGGCGCAGCATCTGGGAAAACCTGGTCACCGCCTGCCGGGCCTGCAACCTCAAAAAGAAGAACCGCACCCCAGAGGAGGCCGGCATGCGCCTGGTCCGGCGCCCTATGGCCCCCCGGCACAGCCTGCTGCTGGTGGCCGACCTGCCCAGCCTGCCCGAGGCCTGGCGCCCCTACCTGCCGGAGGCAGAGCTTCCGCGCTAGCGCAGCACGGTCTGCAGGTTCTCCACCACCCGGCGGGTGGCGGGCGATTTGTTGAGGGTGTAGAGGTGCAGGCCCGGCACCCCCGCCGCCAGCAGCTCCTGGGCCTGGCGGGTGGTGTGCTCCACCCCGATCTCCAGCACCTCCTCCGGGCTTCGAGCCCGCTCCAGGCGGGAAAGCAGAGGACCGGGGATGCTGGCCCCGCACAGGTCCATGAAGCGGCGAATCTGGGCCAGGTCGGTGATGGGCATCAGCCCCGGCAGGATGGGCACCCCGATTCCTACCCGGCGGGCCCGCTCGAGGAAGCCGAAGTAGAGGGCGTTGTTGAAGAAGAGCTGGGTCACCAGGAAGTCGAGCCCGGCCTCGACCTTGGCCTTGAGGTGGTGCAGGTCGGCCTCGAGGCTCACCGCCTCGGGGTGGCCCTCGGGGTAGGCTCCCCCGGCCAGGTCAAAGGCCCCGCCGAATTCCGCCCGGATGAAGGCCACCAGCTCAGCGGCGTAGCGGAATCCCCCCTCAACCGGCTGGAAGACCGCCGCTCCTCGAGGAGGGTCGCCCCGCAGGGCCATGACGTTCTCGATGCCTGCGGCCCGGTACTCCTCCAGGATGGCCTTTAGCTCCTCGCGGGTGTGCCCCACACAGGTCAGGTGGGCCATGGCCGTAAGGCCCACCTCCTCCTGGATGCGCTTCGCCCACAAAGCGGTCTTGCGCCGCTCGCTCCCCCCGGCCCCGTAGGTGATGGAGACGAAGGCCGGCCTCAGGGGTTTCAGCTCGTGCAGGGTGCGGAACAAAAGGGCCTCGCCCTCAGGGGTCTTGGGCGGGAAGAACTCGAAGGAAAAGATGGGCCGGTTCTGCCTCAGAATCTCGCTAATCCTCATAGGCCACCTGCTCCAGCTTGACCAGGGCCTCGGCCAGCATGGCCTGAAGGTCTGCCGGGCTTTCCAGCCCCACCGAGAGCCGGACCATCTCGGGCCCCACCCCGGCCGCCCGCCGGGCCGGCTCGCTGATGCGGGAGTGGGTGGTGGTCCAGGGGTGCACGGCCAGGGTGCGGGCATCGCCCACATTGGGGGCCTGGAGGATGCGCAGGTGGGCCATGAAGCGGCTCACCGCCGGAATTCCCCCCCGCAGGCCAAAGGTCAGGATGCTGCCGAAACCGCCCCGCAGGTACCGAAGGGCCCGGGGATGGGCAGGGTCCTCGGGCAGGCCCGGGTAGCGCACCCAGGCCACCTGGGGCTGCTCCCCGAGCCAGCGGGCCACCTGCAAAGCGGTCTGGCTGGCCCGCTCCACCCGAAGCTGGACCGTCTCCAACCCCTGGAAGAGCAGGTAGGCATTGAAGGGCGAGAGCACCATGCCCCCCAGCGAAAGCCCGAGCTGCCGCACCCGCTCCAAAAAACAGCGCGGCCCGAACTCCTCCCAGGGAACCCGGCCCTGGGCATCCCGCTGGGCAAACTGGGGGTAGCGCTGCCACAGGGCGGTCTCACGCGCGAGCACCGCCCCGCCCAGGATGGAGCCGTGGCCGCTGGCCCACTTGGTCAGGCTGTGGGTGACCACGTGGGCCCCGTGCTCGAGGGGCCGGGCCAGGGCCCCCACCGCCCCAAAAGTGTTATCCACGACCAAGGCCACTCCGCTTGTCTCGCAAAGCTCGGCCAGGCCCTCCAGATCGGGCAGCTCAAGGGAGGGGTTGCCTAGCACCTCCACAAAGACGGCCCGGGTCCTCTCGCCCAGCACGGCCCGCACCGCATCCACCTCGGGCGGCACGAATTGCACCCGCACATCGAAAAGCCCCAGCACCTGGTTCAAAAGGCCCACCGTGCCGCCAAAAAGCCCGGGGCTCGCCACAATCTCATCCCCCGCTCGCACCAGGGCCAAAAGCGCAGCAAAGCTGGCTGCCTGCCCCGAGGCCAAAGCCACCGCCCCAAGCGCCCCCTCCAGCGCCGCCACGCGGGCCTCGAGCGCCGCCACGGTGGGGTTTTGAATCCGGGTGTAGGTGTAGCCCTGGTTGGTGGCGAACCGGTGGGCGCCATCCTCCAGGCCATCGAAGGCATAGGCCGCCGCTGCATAGATGGGGAGGCCCACCGCGTGGTGGGGATCATCCTCGGGAAGACCGCTCAACACCGCCAGACTGGCAAACTCCATAGGGACCCTCCTGTTGAAGAAGGGTTGCACCCTTCTTCCATCTTCCCCCAGGGCTTGCGCTGTGCCTAGCGACCCCAGGGACGGACTTGGCACCAGGCGCGGGGGCATCCCGGTAATGGGCGGGGCCTCCCGCAGGTTGCCGCAGCTTCATCGGGCCGTTCCCTCCGCTGCTCTGGATAGAAGAAACGCTTGCCAGAAAGGCAAGGTTCCCCGTCATGGTAGGGAGTCCTGGGGGGTATGTCAATCCCCTGGGTTTGTACCAAACCCCGCGCCCCACACCCTGCCCAACGAGAGAGGGGGCCTGGTCCTGGAGCCAGTTGGGCCTCGCAAGGAGGCGGCCTGTAGACGAGCAGGCCCCGCGTGAGCTGAGGCTGGCCTGGAGCTGGGGTTTTCCTTTTGGCTCGTGGTTAAGGAATTTGTAAGCCCGGCTGGGCTACCTTCAAAGTGCGATTTTAGAGAAAAGAGGGGGTGTGGGGGAGCTATAATCCCCCGGTTTTCAAACCGGGGATACATGGACTCCCCCACGTGCTCCGAAGGAGCCCATAGCATGGTGGGCGGTCGTTTTGCGGTACCATGTGCATGTACCTGAAGAGCGTGGCGCGGTGCGGGAAAGGTTGATGCCGGTATTCCGGGAGACCTGCTCGATGA